>NZ_JBEYXK010000002.1:0-134004 GCF_040645035.1 Streptomyces sp. NPDC046876
GGGCCGGCGGGCGGCCCGGCGGCCGGGCGCGCGGCCGGGCCGCCGGCCGGGGCGCGGGGCCGGTCGCGGCGCCGCCCTGCGGCGGCACCGCCACCGCGCTCACGCGGCGCGCTCCGGGCTGCCGGCGGACCCGCGGCTCGGGGCCGAACCGGTCGCACCGGTCGTACCGGCTGCACCGGTCGCAGCGGCTGCGGCGGCGGCCGCGGGGCTCCAGCCCGGGCCGCGGAAGACGCGGCCCGCGCGCTCGCGCCAGGTGGCGGCCGCCCGGACGTCGCGGGCGATGGCGGCGTACTCGTGGGTGGCGACGCGCAGCGGGTTGTAGGTGCTGATGTTCTTCGTCAGCCCGAAGACGGGCCGCTCCTCCTCGCCGACCCAGGAGCCGAACATCCGGTCCCAGATGATCAGGATGCCGCCGAAGTTCCGGTCCAGGTAGCCGCCCTGGGAGGCGTGGTGGACGCGGTGGTGGGAGGGGGTGTTGAAGACGTACTCGACCGGGCGGGGCAGCTTGTCGATGCGCTCGGTGTGGATCCAGAACTGGTAGAGGAGGTTGACCGAGTAGCAGAAGGCCACGGCCGCCGGGTGCACGCCGAGGGCGATCATCGGCAGGTAGAACGGCCAGGAGGTGGCGCTGGTCCACGGCTGGCGCAGGGCGGTGGTCAGGTTGAACTTCCGGCTGCTGTGGTGGACGACGTGGCAGGCCCACAGGATCCGGATGACGTGGTGCCCGCGGTGCTGCCAGTAGTAGAAGAAGTCCTGGGCGAACAGCATGAGCAGGAAGGTCCACCACAGGAACGGCACCCGCAGCGGGGTCAGTTCGTAGACCGCGGTGTAGATGGCGACGACGGGGATCTTCCAGAGGAAGTCGAAGAAGATGCTGCCGATGCCCATGGCGAGGCTGGTGACGGCGTCCTTGGTCTCGTACCCCGCGGCGTCCTCGTCGGGATGGATCCGGTAGCTCACCACCTCGATCACGGTGAGCAGGACGAAGGCGGGTATCGACCACAGCACGACATCGGGCAGGTTCGGCATGCCCGCACCATAGAGGCGGCTCCCGGGGCGCCGCTAGGGGTTGTTACCGATCGGTATCCATCGGGGTTACCGGCGGTTCGCGCTGTAGGGTCCAAGGCCGGGAGAAGCGGACGAAAGGGCGGGGGCGCCGGGGAAATGACGGGCTTCGAAACGGCGGTCTTACGGGCGGCGAGCACGGCGGCGGGGTCGCTGCTGAGGTCGCGACTCGGGCAGGTGCCCGGCGCCGGACTCACGGACGGGGCGGTGCGCCCGGCACAGCGCTGGCGCCGCCCCGCGCAGCTCGCCGCGCCCGAACTCCGGCAGCTCGCCGCGGGTTTGGCCGAGCGGCTGGGGCCGGCCGCGGCCCGGCTGCCGGAGCACGAGCGCCTCGCGGCACTGGACGCGGCGGCCGATGCCTTCGCCGCACTGGGCAAGGTCGACGCCGACGCCCTGTTCGCGGCCGACCTGGACCCGGCGGCCCTGGCGGCCCGGCTGCCCGTGCCGCCGGCCGCGGGGCTGAGCGCGGCGGCGGAGGCCGCCTGCCGGGACCTGATCCGGCTGGCGTGCGTCCACGCGGTGGAGTACCTGACGACCCTGCCGGCGTTCGGGGCCCGGGCCGATGTGGAACTGGTCCGCAGGACCGGCGAGCTGGCGCGCGCCGTGGACCGCCTCGGCGAGGAGCGCAGCGGCGCCGCGCACGCCTTCGAGGAGCGGTACGCCCGCTACCTCGCCGAGGCGCACGGGCGGCTCCAGCTGTACGGGCTGACCACAGGGCGGGCCCGGGAGGAATGGCCGCTGGACCTCGCGTACATCAGCCTCGCGGTCAGCGGGGTGGGCGCGGAGCAGCAGCTGCTGCCCGGCGAGCCCGGTGTGCACCACCGGAGCACCGTCAAGGCCGAGCAGGCGCTCGGCACGGCGGACCGGGTCCTGCTGCGCGGCCCGGCCGGCTCGGGCAAGAGCACCCTCGTCCAGTGGCTCGCCCTGAACGCGGCCCGGCAGACCGCCGGGCCCTGGAGCACCTGCGTGCCGTTCGTGCTGCGGCTGCGCGCGTTCACCACGGCCGAGAACCTGCCGCTGCCGGAGGACTTCCTCAAGGCCTCGGGGATACCGCTGTCGGCCCCGGCCGGCTGGGTCGAGGACCTGATGCTGAGCGGGCGGGCGCTGGTCCTGGTCGACGGGGTCGACGAGGTCCCGCAGCGGCTGCGCACGCGTACGGAGACCTGGCTGCGCTCCCTGGTCTCGGCCTTCCCGAAGGCCCGGTACGTGGTGACCACCCGGCCCTCGGCGGTCCCGGAGGACTGGCTCGCCGGGCAGGGGTTCACCCCGCACACGCTGCTGCCGATGGAGCGGCAGGACATCGGGGCGTTCATCGCGCACTGGCACCGGGCCGCGCGCGCCGAGTGCGGCCCCGGCGGGCCCGGCTGGCCCGGCTCCGCCCGGGAGGAGCTCGACGCGTACGAGGCCTCGCTGCTGGAGGCCGTCTCCGCCCGCCGGGACCTGGGCCGACTGGCGACGAACCCGCTGATGTGCGCCCTCCTGTGCGCCCTGAACCGGGACCGGCGGATGCAGCTGCCGCGGGCCCGCAAGGAGCTGTACGACGCGGCCCTGGACATGCTGCTGGTCCGGCGCGACACCGAGCGGGAGATCGCCGGGGTCGAAGGGGTCTACCTGACCCGCGACGAGCAGATCCTGCTGCTCCAGCGGTTCGCGTACTGGCTGATCCGCAACGGGCAGGTGGAGGCGGGGCGCGACGAGGCCGTCGAGCTGGTGGACGAGTGGCTCGAGGCGATGCCGCAGGTGCGGGAACAGGGCGCTGCGGAGCAGGTGTTCGCGCACCTGCTGATCCGCAGCGGGCTGCTGCGCGAGCCGGTGAAGGGCTCGGTGGACTTCGTCCACCGCACCTTCCAGGACTACCTGGGCGCCAAGGCGGCGGTGGAGTCACGGGACTTCGGCGTGCTGGTGAAGAACGCGCACGACGACACGTGGGACGACGTCGTCCGCATGGCCGTCGGCCACGCCCGCCCCGACGAGCGCACCCGCATCCTGCGGGGGCTGCTGCGCCGCGCCGACAAGGTCAAGGGCGCCAGCAGCCGCCTGGTCCTCCTGGCCGCGGCCTCCCTGGAACACGCCCCCGAACTGGACCCGGCCCTCCGCCGCGAAATCCAGTCCCGCACGGCCGAACTCCTGCCGCCGCGCACGCCCGAGCAGGCGGAGGAACTGGCCAAGGCCGGGGAGCTGGTGCTGGACTTGCTACCGGGCCCCGAGGGACTGTCCGAGGACGAAGCGGCCGCGTGCGTACGGACGGCGACGACGGTCGGCGGGGCGCGGGCGATGGCGGTCGTCGCCCGGTTCCGGCAGGACGGGCGCACCTCCGTGCAGTGGGAGGTGGGCCGGGGCTGGCAGTACTTCGACGCGGGGATGTACGCCGACGAGGTGCTGGCCGATGCGGTCCTCGGAAGGACGATGCTGATGGTCCGCACACCCGAGCAGATGGCCGCCCTGCCCAAGGTGCAGCAGGTGGAGAGCCTGCACATCAGCGACGCCGAGGGCATCCCGGAGTCCCTGGCCGGCCTGCCTCTGAAGAGCCTGGTCCTCTTCCAGAGCGGGCTGACGGACCTGGATGCCCTGACGGTCAACGAGGAACTGGACTACCTGGGCCTCTACAGCTGCACGAACCTGTCCGGGCTGGGACCGCTCACCGCCCTGCCCCGGCTCGCCACCCTGGTGCTGAGCAACCTGCCCTTCGGGCTGGACGCTTCGCCCCTGGCCGAGCTGCGGGCCCTCGAATGGCTGACGCTCAACACGCCCTCGAGCGTGGCGCTGGTGTCCCACCTCCCGGCCCCGCAGTCGCTCAAGGGACTCGCCCTGCGCCATCCCGGGATCCTGCTCGACTCCCTGGAGCGCTGGCCGGGCCTGGAAACGCTGACCGTCAGCGAGCCCGCGCACGTCAGCCGGTTGAAAGCGCTGCCGCCGCTTCCGCACCTGCGCTCCCTCAACGTGGCCGACCATGGGGAACTGGACCTCACGACCCTCCTCGGCCAGTCCCGGGTGGAGAGCGTGCACCTCGGCAACTGCCGCTGCCCGGACGGGCTGGCGGCGCTCCGCGACCTCCCCGCGCTGCGGCGCTTGGTCCTGACGGGCTTGAGCAGCCACTACGACCTGGCCCCGCTCGCCGACCTGGAGCAGCTCACCATCGAGCTCGGCTCGAACGTCCGGGCCGACGGCCTCGACCGGATCCCGCCCGAGCGGATCAAGAGGCTGAGCCCCTGGTGACCCGCCCCGGCGGAGCCCGGCGTCACCAGACCCGGACCGAGCCCCCGCGGGCGAAGGCCGGGCTGGTGGCGTCCGGCGGGGGCGCGGCCAGCGGCTCGGCGATCTCCGCGACCAGCGGCCCGTGCTTCGCCGCCACCGCATCCAGCAGCGCCAGGTCGAAGCCGTACACGCGGGCCGCGTTGCCGCCGACCATGGCGGCGACCTCCTCCCGCGGCACCCCCGCGTAGGCGATCCGCAGGCCCTCGCGGGAGTACGGGGTGGTTCCCTCGTCGTGGGGGTAGTCGCTGCCCCACATGATCTTGTCGAGGCCGATCCGCTCCCGCAGCGGGACCTCGTGCGGCCGCATGAAGCTCGCGCCCACGAAGCAGTTGTCCCGCCAGACATCGCTCGGCCCCTTGCCCATGGCCTCCGCGAGCCCCGCGCCGAACTTGGACTCCGCCGTGGCGGCCCTGGTCGCGGCGGAGACCAGGCGGCCGTGGTAATAGTCCAGCATGTCGAGCACGCCCGGGATCCAGCCCGAGCCCTGCTCGGTCAGGACCAGCTTCAGCCGCGGGTGGCGCCGGAACGCACCGCCGAAGATCAGGTGCCACAGGGCCCGGTGCGAGAACCAGGTCGTCTCCACCATGAAGACCGCCCGCGCCGCCGGTTCCGGTCCCAGCGGCGGCGACGCGGAGCCGCCGTGGTGGTTGACCGGGACGTCCAGCTCGTCGCAGACCGCCCAGATCGGGTCGTACGCCTCGGAGTACAGCTCGGGGACCGCCGAGCCGGGCGGGACCCCGGGCAGCAGGATGCCGCCGGTCAGGCCCGCCTCCCGGGTGCGGCGGATCTCCGCGACCGCCGCGTCCACGTCGTTGAGGAGGATCTGCGCGACGCCCGCCCGCCGGCCCGGGGCCTGCGCGCAGAAGTCGGCGAGCCAGCGGTTGTGCGCCTGCAGCCCGGCCCAGCGCTGCTCGTACTCGGCGCGGGTGGGCGGCTGTGCCATCAGCGAGGCGTTGGGGAAGAAGGGCGGGATGGTGTTCGGGAAGACGACCTCCGCCACGATGCCGTCGGCCTCCAGCTCGGCGAGCCGGCGGTCGGAGTTCCAGTTGCGGTCGGCGGTGTCGGCGAGGAGGTCCTCGTACGGGTTGACGTACGCGGCCGCCCAGGCGTCGAAGTCGTCGTGGTGCTTCTTGGCCAGGTACGGCTTGTAGTCGAGGAGGTCGGCGCCCGCGTGGCAGTCCGCCGAGACGACCGTGTAGCGGTCATCGGCCATCGCAGACCCCCAGCACCGGGAAATCGTGCTCGGTCAGCCAGTGCCGGCCCACCTCGCGCGAGCGGGCCCAGGAGGCCTCGACGGCGGCCTGGTCGGGCGACTGGCCGAGCTCCGCCGGCGTGGGGCCGATGCGGCGGGCGATCGGCGCCAGCTCCGCCGTGTCGAAGCCGAAGACCTCCGCCGCGGCCAGGCCGAGCATCCGGCGGGTCTCCGCCACCGGGATGTCGTGGAAGGTCTTGGCCAGCCAGTTGCGGGTGTCGGGCCAGGTGCCCTCGGGGTGCGGGAAGTCCGAGCCCCACAGGATGTTGTCGACGCCGATCTCGTAGCGCTGGGCGAGTTCGCGCCGCTTGGTGTTGGTGGCGCAGACGAACACCTGGCGGTCGAGGTACTCGCTCGGCGGCCGCTTGAGCTCGGCGAACGGCGACAGCTTCTTGCCTCCGTGCGCGCCGAGGTAGAGCCGGTCCATGAACCAGAGCTGGTTGGGCAGCCACCAGCAGCCGGATTCGGCCACGCCGAACTTCAGCCCGGGGTGCCGCTCGAAGACCCCGGACCAGAGCAGGAACCACAGCGGGCGGGCCGGCCACCAGGTGACCTCGGAGACGTAGATGCCGAGGTGGTCGCCGTACTCGTGGCGGGGCGCGGCCCCCGAGTGGGTGACGATCGGCATGGCCGTCTCGGCGGCCGCCGCCCACACCGGGTCGTAGCGGCGGTCGTGGTAGGGCGCCCGGTCCACCCACATGGACGGGATCATCAGGGCGCCGAGCCCGGACTCCTTGGCCCGGTGGATCTCGGCGACGACCCGGTCCGGCTCGCCGGTGATCGGCAGCAGGGCGACCCCGCAGTGCCTCTCGGGGTGCTCCGAGACGAACTCGGCGAGCCAGCGGTTGTGCGCCTGCGCTCCCGCCATGCCGAGCTCTGGGTCCTGGTCGCCGGAGAGGCCGAGGCCCACTCCGAAGGGGGCGGCGGTCTGGCTGTCGACGGCGTCCGCGTCGGGGAAGACGACCTCGGCGGCCACGCCGTCGCCGTCGAGCTCCTTCAGGCGCTGGGCGACGTCCCAGCCGCCGCGCAGGCCCTCCTCGTTGTCGTGGAACCACTTCTCGGCGAAGGCCTCGTTGCGGATGCCGAGCCGGGTGGCCTCGGCGCGGCGGGCGTCGCGCTGTCCGAGGAACTCGTCGAAGGCGCGGTGGAAGCGGGAGTCGAGGTAGGGGCGGTACTGCTCGGTCGGCAGGCCGGCGTGGCAGTCGGAGGAGATGATCAGGTAGGGGTCTTCGTGCGCGCTCACGGTGTGTCCCTCCTCAGTCGAGGATGAAGCTCTCCAGGTAGGCGGGGTTGGCGCGGTCGAGCATCGACTGCGACCGGGCGCGGATCTGCCGGTCGCTGTGCTCGCTGGCCGGGAGCATCCAGAAGCGGTCGGCGCGGATGCCGTCGACGACGTGCTCGGCGACCTCCTCGACCGGGGTGAAGGCCACCTCGTGCCCGGCCGCGCGCATCGCGGCCTCGTACTGGTCGAGGGTCCGGTACGGGGACCTGCGCGGCCGCTCCTTGGCGTAGCGCTCGGGCCGGTTGCGGTGCGACTCCCACAGCCCGGTGCGCAGCATGTGCGGTCCGGGGAAGAGGACGGAGGCGCCGACGGAGGCGCCCTCGGCCTTGAGGTGGGCGTAGAGGGATTCGGTCATGGTGACCACGGCCGCCTTGGTGACGGCGTAGACGGAGGCGGTGGGCAGGGGCGCGATGCCGCCGTCGCCGGAGGAGGTGTTGACGACGTGGCCGGGCCCGCCGCCCGCGATCATGTGGGGGACGAAGGCCTGGATGCCGTGGAAGACGCCCCAGACGTTCACGGAGAAGGCCCACTTCCAGTCGTTGGGCTCGTGCTCCCACATGCGTCCCTCGGCGCCGGAGCCGACGCCCGCGTTGTTGCACAGGACGTGGACGGCGCCGAAGGCCCCGTACGCGGCGTCGGCGAGGGCCTGGACGGCCTCGCGGTCGCTGACGTCGACGGTTTGGGCGAGCACCTCGGCCCCCTCGGCCCGCAGGTCTGCGGCGGCCTTGCCCAGGGCGCCCTCCTCGACGTCGGCGAGGACGACCTTGAGTCCCTCGGCGGCGAAGCGGCGGGCCATGGCCAGGCCGATGCCGCTCGCGGCGCCGGTGACGACGGCCACCTGTCCGGTTTCGAGCCGCATGTCAGGCACTCCCCTCCGGCGGGCCGTCGAAGGCCTGTTGCGGGTCGTCGTAGCGCTGGTGGAGGTACGGGAGCAGGGCCCGGGCGCTGACCCGTTCGACGACCCGGCCCTGCTGGTCGGTGGTCTTCTCGCCGATGGTCAGCTCCACGAGGCGGCGTACGGGCAGGTCGGCGACCGGGTCGAACATGGACTCCCGGAGGACCACGTCACCGGTGAGGTGCTCCAGCCTGCGGACCTTCTCGTTGCGCGTGCAGTGCACCAGGACCGGGTCGCTCTCGAAGCCGGAGCCGTCGACCGCCGGGAGGAACTTGAAGTAGAAGTCGGTCTTCTGCGCCGGCTCGGGCACCGGCAGTTCGCGGTCCACCGCCCCGCGCACCTCGACGAAGGCGATGCCGTGCCGGGCGAGGGCGGCCCGGACCACCAGACCGTCGCGTTCGACGGTGACCTCGCCGAGCTTCTTGGGCTCGCCGAAGACCTCGCGGCCGCCGGTCAGGGCCCGCTCGTGCGTCATGGGCATGACCAGCGGGTACCAGCCCTCGACCCCGCCGTGGCGGGCGGCGACGGCCACCGATCCGGCGCCGAGCGGGTAGCCGGGCAGGTCGACCTTGCTGATGTTGGCCCGTACCAGGGGCCGTTCGGCCGGCTTCAGCGGCGGCGGCAGGACGGCCGCCACCACGTCCGGGTCGGTCTCCCAGACGGCCACGACTCCGGTGGACCAGATGTCGGGGAGGTTCGAGCTCTTCTCGCGCGACGCGGCGATCTCCGCCTCGGTGCGCGCTCCGTACCGTACGCGTGCCATGTTCCGCACCATCCTTCGGTCGGGCCTGTAACACAGTTACACCGCCGCCGATGAAGGGTAAAGAGGGCCGCACACAAGGAAACTGACGGTGCATCGGAAATTCGTCGAACGGTCCGACCCGGGGAGGACGCCCATGGCGAGGAGCCCGCTCACCCGCGAGGCGGTCCTGGCGGCCGCCGCCGCGCTGGTCAGACGGCACGGCCCGGTCGCCCTCACCATGCGGGGGCTCGCCGCCGAGCTGGGCACGGCGGTCACCTCGATCTACTGGCACGTGGGCAACCGCGAGCAGCTCCTGGACGCGCTCGTCGAGCGGACCGTGCGGGACATGGAGGCCATCCGGCCGGCCGGCCGCACCCCCGCCGAGCGGATCCTGTCCGTCGCCCGCACCCTGCGCCGCGAGCTGCGCGAGCGCCCGCACCTGATCGCGATGGTGCACGAACGCGGCCTCACCGACCGCATGTTCCTGCCCGCCCAGCAGGCGCTGGTCCAGGAGGTGCACGCGGCCGGGCTGCGCGGCACCCGGGCCGCGGACGCCGTCCGCGCGATCCAGTTCCAGATCATCGGCTTCGTCCTGGTCGAGCGCCACCGCGAGCGCTCCCCCGCCCAGTCCCCCGCCGAGAGCGAGCTGTGGGACCCGGCCGACGCCCCGCACGACGCCCCGCTCGCCCGGGCCCTGTCCCGGCCGGCCGATCCGGAACACCTCTTCCTGCTCTCCGTACGGGCCCTGGTCCGCTCCCTGCTGGCACCGGCCGCGCCCCCGCGGTGAACCGGCCGCGGCGGCCGGGCCGCTGCCCGCCGGGGCCGGGGTGTCAGTCGGTGCCGATATCCTCTGTGACCATGCTCGACGACCGTACGACCGCAGAGACGACGTGGCCGACCGCGTACCCCCAGGGGTACGCGGTCGTCGACGTGGAGACCACCGGGCTCGCTCGCGACGACCGGATAGTGTCCGCGGCCGTCTACCGGCTCGACGCGCAGGGCAACGTGGAGGACCACTGGTACTCCCTGGTCAACCCGCAGCGGGACCCGGGCCCGGTGTGGATCCACGGGCTGACCAGCGAGATGCTCCAGGACGCCCCCCTGTTCCAGGACATCGCCGCGGAGTTCGCGACCCGGCTCGCCGACCGGGTCCTGGTCGCGCACAACGCCATCTTCGACTGGCAGATGATCGCCCGGGAGTACGCGCGGGCCGCCGTGACCGCGCCGGTCCGTCAGCGGCTGTGCACCATCGCCCTGTCGAAGGAGCTGAACCTGCCGCTGCCCAACCACAAGCTGGAGTCGCTCGCCGCGCACTTCGGGGTGGTCCAGCAGCGCGCCCACCACGCCCTCGACGACGCCCGCGTCCTCGCGGAGGCCTTCCGCCCCTCGCTGCACGCCGCGGCGCAGGGCGGCGTGCGGCTGCCGCTGCTGGAGTGCCGGCCGCTGACCGAGTGGACGGACTCCCCGGTCACCGCGCGGATCGGCCACCAGGCCTCGTACCGGGGCGGCAGCTGGCGGCCCTCCCGCAAGCGGCCGCCGTGCCCGCACCCCAACCCGGGGCGCTTCGAGGACGGCAAGCCGCTGAAGCAGGGCATGCGGGTCGCCTTCTCGGGCGACACCTCCATCGACCGCGAACTGCTGGAGGACCGGGCGGTCGAGGCGGGGCTGCACGTCGCGACGAGTGTGTCGCGGCTCACGAGCCTGCTCGTCACCAACGACCCCGACTCGGCGACCTCGAAGACCGTCAAGGCCAAATCCTTCGGCACCCCGGTCGTCGACGAGGCCGCCTTCACCCAGCTGCTGCGGGACGTGGCTGCGGCAGACGGGTGAGCCTCGGGCGACTCGCCCGGCGCCCGCTTCCCCGGCCCGCCGCCGCGTCCCACCCTGTGGCGCATGGCACGTTGTGAGGTCTGCGGAAACGATTACGGCATGTCCTTCGAAGTGCACGCGCAGGGCGCGGTGCACGTCTTCGACTGCTTCGCCTGCGCCATCCACCGCATGGCGCCCATCTGCGAGCACTGCCGGGTCCAGGTCATCGGACAGGGCGTGGAGGTCGGAGGGCAGTGGTACTGCGGGGCGCACTGCGCCCGGGCGGAGGGGAAGGTGGGCATCGTCGACCGCGTGTGACGTCCCTCTCCCCCGGCCCCGGACGGCCACCCGGCCGCCGGGGTCCTCCCGGCTGGGGGTACCGTCGTGGGCGTGTACCGCTTTGTGCTGACCCGGCAGTGGGTGACCCTCACCCTCGTCGCCCTCGTCCTCATCCCCGTGATGATCAAGCTGGGCTTCTGGCAGTACCACCGCCACGAGCACCGCGTCGCGCAGAACGAGCTGATCACGTCGAACCTGCGCGCGGAGCCCGCACCCGTCGCCGAGGTCACCTCCCCCGGCCACCGCGTCCCCCGCTCCGACTACTGGCGCGCCGTCACCGCCACCGGCACGTACGACTCCGCGCACGAGGTGGTCGTCCGGATGCGGACCTCCAATGACGACAAGGTCGGCTTCCACGTCCTGACCCCGCTCGTCATGGGCGACGGCCGGGCGGTCCTGGTCAACCGCGGCTGGGTGCCCGCCGGCGACGACCCGGCCGGCTATCCGCCGGTGCCGCCCGCCCCCTCCGGCGAGGTCACCGTCACCGGCCGGCTCAAGGCCGACGAGACCAGCGGCGGCAGCGGCATCAAGGACCGCAAGGGCCTCCCGGACCGCCAGGTGATGCTGATCAACAGCGCGCAGGCGGCGGAGTACCTCGGACGGCCCGTCCTCGGCGGCTACCTGGAGCTCACCGCGCCGCTCCCGGCGAGCGGGGGCCCCGAGGCGATCGCCGACCCCGACCACGACTCGATCGGCCCGCACATGGCGTACGCCGTGCAGTGGTGGCTGTTCGCCGCGGCGGTGCCGGTGGGCTGGCTGGTCCTCGTACGGCGCGAGCGGCGCGACCGGGAGGCCGCCGCGGCGGCCGCAGCCCCCGTGCGGGAGCCGGCGCCGACCGCGTAGGTTGTCCGGCATGGATCTTGGACTGAAGGACCGTGTCTACGTCGTCACCGGAGCCACCCGCGGGCTGGGCTTCGCCGCGGCGCGCGAACTCACCGCCGACGGCGCGAAGGTCGTGCTGACGGGCCGCGATGCGGCGCGCGCCGAAGAGGCCGCGGCCGCACTGGGCCCGAACGCCGTCGGGGTCGCCGCCGACAACGCCGACCCCGCGGCCGCCGAGCGGCTGATCGCCACGGCGAAGGAACGCTTCGGCCGCTTCGACGGCATCCTCGTCAGCGTCGGCGGTCCGGCGCCGGGTTTCGCGGCCGACCTCACCGATGCGCAGTGGGCGGGCGCGTTCGAGTCGGTGTTCCTGGGCGCGGTGCGGCTCGCGCGGGCGGCCGCGGCCGAGCTGGGCGAGGGCGGGGTCATCGGCTTCGTGCTGTCGGGCTCGGTCCACGAGCCGATCCCCGGCCTGACCATCTCCAACGGCCTGCGGCCGGGGCTGGCGGGCTTCGCGAAGTCCCTGTCGGTGGAGCTCGGGCCGCGCGGCATCCGGGTGCTCGGGCTGCTGCCGGCGCGGATCGACACCGATCGGGTGCGGGAGCTGGACGCACTGTCCGGCGACGCCGCCGCTGCCCGGACGGCGAACGAGGCGCACATCCCGCTGCGGCGCTACGGCACGCCCGAGGAGTTCGGGCGCACCGCCGCGTTCCTGCTCTCGCCGGCGGCCTCGTACCTGACCGGCATCATGCTGCCCATCGACGGCGGCTTCCGCCACGGCTTCTGACCCGCTGCGCGGAGCCGTTCCCCCACCCCGCCCCTTCTCCCCCAGCTACCGCTGGGAGGTGCCCCCAGAAACCGGAGCCTGCGGCCCCGGGCCCCGCTCGCCTCAATCGCCGGCGGGCTCAAAGATCGGGGCTCCGCCCCGGACCCCGTTCCGGGCGCTCCGCGCCCGGTGCGCTCAAACGCCGCGCGGGCTGGATATTCCAGCCTCGCCGGCGTTTGAGGCGCGGGGTCTGGGGCGGAGCCCCAGGCGGGGTCCGGGGCCGCAGGCCACGGATTCGGGAAGGGGCGGGGTGGGGAAACGGCTCCGCGCAGCGGTCAGCCGCGCCGCGGACCCGACTGAGTCTGCCGGGGATTCCGACTGAACACCCGTACGCCCGTAGCGTGTTCCCCGAAGATGGCGGCGGCGGCAGCGAAGGACGGTGCGGACGATGGCAGCGGAGCGACTGGTGGTGGTCGGGGGTGACGCGGCGGGCATGTCCGCCGCGTCCCAGGCCCGACGGCTGAAGGGCCCGGCGGAGCTGGAGATCACCGCCTTCGAGCGCGGGCACTTCACCTCGTACTCCGCCTGCGGGATCCCGTACTGGATCGGCGGCCAGGTCCCCGACCGGGACCGGCTGATCGCCCGTACCCCCGAGGAGCACCGGGCCCGCGGCATCGACCTGCGCACCCGCACGGAGGTCGTGGAGCTCGACCCGGCCGCCGCCCGGGTCCGGGTCCGCGACCTGGACTCGGGGGCCGAATCCTGGACCGGCTACGACAAGCTCGTCCTGGCCACCGGCGCCCGGCCGGTCCGGCCGCGGCTGCCCGGGATCGGCGCGCACGGGGTCCACGGGGTCCAGACGCTGGACGACGGGCAGCGCCTGATGGACACCCTGGAGCGCACGCCGGGCCGGCGGGCGGTGGTCGTCGGCGCGGGCTACATCGGCGTGGAGATGGCCGAGGCGCTGGTGCACCGCGGGTACGAGGTCACCGTCCTGCACCGCGGCGAGCAGCCGATGGCCACCCTCGACCCGGACATGGGCCGCCTGGTGCACGGGGCGATGAACCGCATGGGCATCGCCACCGCCTCCCGCGCCGAGGTGGTGAAGATCCTGACCGACGAGGAGGGCCGGGCCCGCGCGGTGGCCACGGCGGCCGGGCAGGAGTACCCGGCGGACGTGGTGGTCCTCGGCATCGGCGTGGAGCCGCGCACCGCGCTCGCCCGGGCGGCGGGCCTGCCGCTCGGGGAGTCGGGCGGCCTGCTGACGGACCTGTCGATGCGGGTGCGCGGGCACGGGAACATCTGGGCCGGCGGCGACTGCGTGGAGGTCCTGGACCTGGTCGCCGGGCGCCACCGGCACATCCCGCTGGGCACCCACGCGAACAAGCACGGGCAGGTCATCGGCTCGGGCGTGGGCGGCGGCTACGCCACGTTCCCGGGGGTGGTGGGGACCGCGGTCAGCAAGGTCTGCGACCTCGAGATCGCCCGGACCGGCCTGCGCGAGAAGGACGCCCTGGACGCGGGCCTGCGCTTCGTGACCGCCACCATCGGCTCCACCACCACGGCCGGCTACTACCCGACGGCGGCCGACATGACGGTCAAGATGCTGGCGGAGCGGCGCACCGGGCGGCTGCTCGGCGTGCAGATCGTCGGCGGGGCGGGATCGGCGAAGCGGGTGGACATCGCGGCGGTCGCCCTGACCGCGGGCATGACGGTGGAGCAGGTCGTCGCCCTCGACCTCGGCTACGCGCCGCCGTTCTCCCCGGTGTGGGACCCGATCCTGGTCGCGGCCCGCAAGGCGGTGTCGGCCGTACGCGCGGCGGGGGCGTAGCGGCCCCCGATATCCTGAAACCGGACATCGGGGGCTTTCCTCTCACGAAGGGCAGCACGATGAACCGGCACCGGCGCAACGCGCTCCTCGCCGTCCCACTCCTCGCGTCCTCGGTCGCCCTCGCCCTCACCCCTGCCCACGCGGCTCCGGGCCGCACGTCGGGGACCGGCTCCGCCCGTCCCGTGCCCGCCTGCGCGTTGATACCGCACGCCACCGGCGGGGCGGGCGGGAACAAGGGCTACGACCTCCACCTGAGCGGGTTCTCCCCGCAGCAGCCGGTACGGATCGAGGGGCCGAAGACGTCGTTCAAGACCACGGTGGACGCCCAGGGCAAGCTGGAGCGGCAGGACGTCCGGTACGGCACGTACCAGGTCAGCTACAAGCCGGAGGGCGCGGACCAGAGCGAGAGCGTCCACTGCCAGACGCCGCCGCGCACGCAGCAGGACGGCGGCAAGCACGAGGGCGTCCAGGGGGACGTGACGGTCACCAGGATCGGCGTCCTGACCCTCACCAAGGACCAGACGGTCGACTGCAACGCGCCGCAGAAGGCCGAGTTCGACGGCCTCATCGAGGTGACCGGCACCGGCACGGTCAGCTGGTACTGGACCCTGTTGTCCAGCGCCGACCCGATACAGAAGCGCTCCCACACCTTCGAGCCCGGCAACACGGGGCACAGCGACCTTCTGGTGGTGCCGGCGGGAACGCCCACGACCGCCTCCAAGGCAGAGGTCCGCGTCACCCTCCACGTGCCGAAGTTCAACCTGGTCAAGGAGAGCGATCTGGTGACCTTCACCTGCAAGAAGCCGTGATCCCGTCCGCGCCGGACGGCCGGGCATCGCCCCTGGTGCGCCGATATCGTGAAAGGGAAGCTCGGGGGTCCCGCTTCAGAAGGTCGCCACCATGAAACGCCGCCGCCGTCTGCTGTTCCTCGCGCCGCTCCTGGCCTCCTCGGTCGCCGTCACCCCCGCCTTCGCCGCCGTGCAGCCCCGTGCCGGGGAGCCGGCAGCCGTGCCGGCCGTCGGCCTCTGCGCGCTGATTGCGCACGGACCGGGCGTGACCGTGTACGACCTCCAGCTTTCCGGCTTCCCGGCCGGCCAGTCGGTCAAGGTCGAAGGCCCACGGACGGACTCCCGCGTCACCGTGGACGACCTCGGCGAGTTCAGCAAGCCGGACGTCCCGTACGGCAGGTATGCGGTCAGCTTCAAGGACCCGGAGAAGAACGGCTGGCAGCGCGTCCAGTGCCAGATCCCTCCGCGGGAGAAGGCGGGCGGCAAGGGGAACGTCAAGGTCACCCTGGTCGAGATCGTGGACAAGACTCCGGCGACCGCCGTCGACTGCTCCAAGGAGAACGAGGTGGTCTTCGAGGGGAAGATCCACGGCGCCGGCAAGGGCAAGGTCGGCTATTACTGGCTGCAGTTCTCCAGCCAGGATCCCGTCGACCCCGGCACGGCCGAGTTCAACGGCCAGACCGAGGTCGTCTCCGTCCCCCGGGTGGTCAAAGTTGCGCCGAACTCGATCCAGCGCGACATCGCCGCCACGCTGCACGCGCAGAACATGACGTCGGAGAAGCTGACCGTCCACCTGACCTGTACCAACGCCAAGCCGTGACGACCCGCCGGGGCGGCCCCCGGCGGGCGACGGGTCAGCGGGCGGTGCGGGTGTGGACGTAGTCCACCAGGCGGGTCAGGGCCTCCGGGTCCGTGGTCGGCAGGACGCCGTGGCCGAGGTTGAAGACGTGGCCCTCCAGGCCGGCCGCGGCCGCGAGGACCTCGTCCGTCTTGGCCTCCACGGCCTCCGGGGTGGAGAACAGCACCGCCGGGTCCAGGTTCCCCTGGAGCGCCTTGCCGGGTCCGACCCGCCGGGCCGCCTCGTCCAGCGGGATCCGCCAGTCCACGCCGACGACGTCCGCACCGGCCTCGCCCATCAGGCCGAGCAGTTCGCCCGTGCCGACACCGAAGTGGATCCGCGGGACGCCGTACGAGGCGACGGACTCGAAGACCTTCGCCGAGGCGGGCATCACCGAGCGGCGGTAGTCCGCCGGGGCGAGGGCGCCGACCCAGGAGTCGAACAGCTGGACCGCCGAGGCGCCGGCCTCGATCTGGACCTTCAGGAAGGCGGAGGTGATCTCGGCCAGGCGGTCGAGGAGGTCCGCCCACAGCTGCGGGTCCCCGTACATGAGGGCCTTGGTGTGCTCGTGGTTGCGCGACGGGCCGCCCTCGACGAGGTAGCTCGCAAGGGTGAAAGGCGCACCGGCGAAGCCGATCAACGGCGTGGAGCCGAGTTCACCCGTGAGCATGCCGATCGCCTCGGTGACGTACGAGACGTCCTCGGGGGTCAGGTCGCGCAGCTGTGCGAGGTCCTCGCGGCGCCGGATCGGCTGGGCGACGACCGGCCCGATGCCCGGCTTGATGTCGAGGTCGATGCCGATGGCCTTCAGCGGGACCACGATGTCGGAGAAGAAGATCGCGGCGTCCACCTTGTGGCGGCGCACCGGCTGGAGGGTGATCTCCGTGACCAGGTCGGGCCGCATGCACGACTCCAGCATCTGGGTCCCCTCGCGCACCTTGCGGTACTCGGGAAGCGAGCGCCCTGCCTGCCGCATGAACCAGACCGGCGTGTGCGGTACCGGCTCGCGGCGGCACGCCTTCAGGAAGGCGGAATCGTACGTCTGACTCGGCTGGCCCGTGGGGCGGTCGTTGGCGCTCACGCGCCAAATCTTCGCACGTATGAAGAAGTGCCCGGCCCGGCGCGGGTGTCCCTGCGCCGCAGGAGCCCTCGTTCCGCCTAGTCTTCCGGGCATGGCTGCGGCTCAGGGACGATTTTCAGATGGCGCCGACGGTATGGACAGCGGGAAGGAGAGCTCCGTCCCGCTCCCGTTCCGACGGGCGGTCGAGGGCTTGAAGAAGGCGCGCCTGCGACCGGGGATCGAGATCGATCCCGCCAGACCGCCCCAGCGGCTGGCCCCGTACGCGTACGCGCTGGAGGCGGCGGTCGTGGACGGCGAGGACGACCTCGCCGACGGCCGGCTGATCCTGCTGCACGACCCGGCGGGGCACGACGCCTGGCGCGGGACCTTCCGCCTGGTGACCCTCGTACGGGCGGAGCTGGAGCCGGAAATGGCCGCGGACCCCCTGCTGCCGGAGGTGTGCTGGTCCTGGCTGACGGGGGCGCTGGACGCGCGCGGGCTGTCGTACGCCGAGACCGGCGGCACCGTGACCATGGCCGCCTCGCACTACTTCGGCGGGCTCGCCGAGCGGCGTGCGGCGACGCAGATCGAGATCCGGGCCTCGTGGACGCCGCGCGAGGGCGTGGGCGGGGTGCCGGACACGCCGGGCCACCTGGCGGCCTGGTGCGAGCTGCTGTGCCAGATCGCGGGGCTGCCGCCGATCGGCCCGGGCGAGTCGGGCACGGGCGTGGTCTCCCTGCCACAGCGGCGCGGTCCGCACCATCCGTAGCGGGGGCGGCGTACGGCCGCACCCGTGCGGACGGTGCCGCCGTACGGAGGCGCCCGCCCGGGGGCCGTGGCCCCGTGCGGGCGACGGCGGGTGGAACGGCTGATCGAAAGGCTTCGGCCCGGCGCCCGAAAGCGGCACAGATTGTGGGCATCTGATCACCCGATGATCGATCGTGCGTCCGAATTGCCCGAATTGTTACTCACCAAATCGTGATCATTCCCTAAAGCCGGGCGGGTGACGTGCCGAAGGAGTCAGTGACCATCCGCACGGTTCGCACCGGCTTCCTTCCCCAGAGCCGGCCGTCCCGCCACTCCCCCAGGAGGCCTAGGTGTCCGTTCTTCTCGAGCAGCCCGCAAGCCTGGTCGCCTACCGCCCGAACAAGCCGACGGCCATGGTCGTCGTGGCCGACCCGCGCGTCCGTTCCACCGTGACCCGCCATCTGTGGGCCCTCGGAGTCCGCGATGTGATCGAGGCGTCGTCCATCGCGGAGGCCCGCCCCCGCGTCGGCAGCCCGCGCGACATCTGCGTGGCCGACGTGCACCTGCCCGACGGTTCCGGTCTGACCCTGCTCTCCGAGACCCGCGCGGCGGGCTGGCCGAACGGCCTGGCCCTGTCCGCCGCCGACGACATCGGTGCCGTGCGCAACGCCCTCGCGGGCGGAGTGAAGGGCTACGTCGTCACCGGCACGCGGACCAACATCGGGCTCCCCACCCGCCCCGGCGCCGCCCCCATCGGCGCCGCCGCCGCGCGCATGCACCGCCGCCCCCCGGGTGCCCCGAGCCACCCGGGCGGCTACCGCGAGCTCTCCGGCCGCGAGGTCGAGGTCCTGCGCCTCGTCGCCGAGGGCCAGTCCAACAAGGCCATCGGCGTCTCGATGGGCCTGTCCGCCCTGACCGTGAAGTCCCACCTCGCCCGCATCGCCCGCAAGCTCGGCACCGGCGACCGCGCCGGAATGGTCGCCGTCGCCCTGCGGACCGGGATCATCCACTGACCTCGAAGAAGACACCGCCGAAGACACCGCCGAAGAGACCACCGAAGGCAAGACCGAAGGCAACGCCGAAGTCACCACCAAAGGCAAGACCGAAGTCACCACCGAAGGCAAGACCGAAGTCACCACCGAAGACACCACCGAAGGCAACGCCGGGGGCAACGCCGCAGTAACCCCGGGCAAACGGCGGGACCCCGCCAGCGCGCCCGTCGACGGAACGTTCCGGCGACGGGCGCGTCCGATCCGCGGATACCCTTGAGCGGTGACCGACGCCCAAGAGACCGCAGCACACCTGCGCACCACCCCCGGGGGCGGCCCCCCGGACGACGACACTCCGTCCGATGGGCTGCCGATTCCGCTGCTCGAACCCCGCGAGGGCATCCCTCCGGTGGTCGCCGACGAGGAGGCCCTCGCCCGCGTGGTCGCGGCCTTCGCCGCGGGCACCGGGCCCGTGGCCGTCGACGCCGAGCGCGCCTCCGGATACCGCTACGGCCAGCGCGCCTACCTCGTGCAGCTGCGCCGCGAGGGCGCGGGATCCGCGCTGATCGACCCGGTCGGCTGCCCCGACCTGTCCGCGCTGGGCGAGGCCCTGTCCGGGACCGAGTGGATCCTGCACGCCGCCACCCAGGACCTGCCGTGCCTGCGCGAAATAGGCATGGTCCCCACCTCCCTCTTCGACACCGAGCTCGCCGGCCGCCTCGCCGGCTTCCCCCGGGTCGGGCTGGGCGCGATGGTCGAGAGCGTGCTCGGCTACGCGCTGGAGAAGGGGCACTCCGCCGTCGACTGGTCCACCCGTCCGCTCCCCGAGCCGTGGCTGCGCTACGCCGCGCTCGACGTGGAGCTGCTGGTCGACCTGCGGGACGCGCTGGAGAAGGAGCTGGACCGGCAGGGCAAGCTGGAATGGGCCCGGCAGGAGTTCGCCGCCATCGCCGCCGCACCGCCCGCCCCGCCGCGCAAGGACCCCTGGCGCCGCACCTCCGGCATGCACAAGGTGCGCCGCCGCCGACAGATGGCCGTCGTCCGGGAGCTGTGGGAGGTCCGCGACCGCATCGCCCAGCGCCGCGACGTCTCGCCCGGCAAGGTCCTGAGCGACGCCGCGATCGTCGAGGCCGCGCTCGCCGTGCCGGCGCACCTCCACGCGCTGTCGGCCCTGCCCGGGTACGGGCAGCGGATGGGCCGGCGCCAGCTGGAGCAGTGGATGGCCGCCGTGGACCGGGCCAGGGCACTGCCCGAGAACGAGCTGCCGCAGCCGGGTGCCGCCCCGGCCGGCCCCCCGCCGCCGCGCTCCTGGGCCGACAAGGACCCGGCCGCCGCGGCCCGGCTGTCGGCGGCGCGCACCGCCGTGTCGGCGCTGGCGGAGCGGCTGAACCTGCCGCAGGAGAACCTGGTCACCCCGGACACGGTCCGCCGGCTGTGCTGGGAGCCGCCGCAGCGGCTGGAGCAGGACACGGTGTCCGAGGCCCTGGCGGGCTACGGCGCCCGCCCGTGGCAGATCGAACAGGTGACCCCGGCCCTGGTCAGAGCCCTGGCCACGACCGCCTGACCGTCAGCGCCCGCCCGCGGGCGCACGGCGCGAGAGCCCCCGGCCCTCCCGGCCGGGGCTCTCGCGCGGGCCGGCCCCGCGAGTACGCCGCCGCCCCGGCGCCCCGGGGCGCCCTACGGCACGGGCTGCGGCGTGACGTCGTCGTTGTCGTCCAGGTGGAAGCTGCCCTTGTCCTTCCCGAACACCTTGCCGTGCTTGAGCCACTGCTTCGACATGGTCTGCAGCGTCGTGCGCCGGCCCTCCCAGGCCATCTGGTGGCTGGCGCAGGACACCTTGAACATCAGCTTGTTCTCACCCGCGATGGCCTTGTAGAGCTCCGTGACGGACAGGGGCCCGGTGGTGACGGTCTTGTCGAGGTCCCCGTACACGATGAAGACGGGGACCGGACCGCCGAGCGTGCCGTGCAGGGGCGCGGTCTTCTTGTTCCAGCCCCACCAGAAGGTCTGGCGCTGGCGATTGATCCCTTCCGCCCCGCCGCCCGGCAGCGGCTTGCCCCACGTGCGGCCCACGGGGTCGCTCGCCATGATCGCTTCCCAGACCGTGTCCACGATGCCCGGCGCCTTCTGGCTCGGGCAGTCGGGGCTGGTCTCGGCCTTCCAGGCGTCGTCCACGCCCTTCTTGATGCCGAGGGCCATCGGGTACGGCGGGGTGTTCGTGGGCAGCTGGACCGGGGCGCCGAACTCGGTCCCGGGGGCGCTGTCGGTGCCGTTGGGCGGGAAGACGGGTGCCTGGAACATCAGGCTGCGGACGTTGTCCTTGTGCTGGATGGTGTAGGGGCCCAGCGCGTACGCGGCGGCGGAGTTGCCGATCAGGTCCACCTGCTTCACGCCGTGGAGGTCCTTGATGTACTCGACGACCGTGTGGAGCTCGTCCCAGTCGCTCTGCGAGTTGCCCAGCTGGTGGGGGTACGTAGGGGGGCCGTCGGAGGGCAGCGGCAGGTTGGGGTACGTGACGCGGTCGTGCTGGGCCGGGTTGCCGTTGTACGCGGTGTCCATCTCCGGGCGGGGCGAGAGCCCCATCCCCTGGAGGTCCATCATGAACACGTCGTAACCGGCGTGCGCCAGCACCCTGGACCAGCTGTAGTCGCCGAGACCGATGTCGTACACCGCCAGGACCGGAACGGTCCTGCCGTGCAGCATCAGGACGGCGCGGCGCTCCTCTGGCGGGGTGTGCTCCGGTGTGCCGTCGTATTCGCGGACGAAGAGCTTCACGAGGCTGTTGTAGTTGGCGGGCACGGTCGACTTGTGCTCGACGGCGTGGTCGGTCTGCTTGATGGGCGCCATGCGGGACTCCGATCCTTCGGGGCAGGCCGGGAGGCGGGCGCCCCCGGGCGGAGCCAAGGATCGGCGCCGCCGGGACTGCCGGTCGGCAGCCGGGCCGGGCCGACGGCCGGGAACGACCCCATCGGGGCGTCCGGCCGCTCCGATCGGGCGGGCGCGCGCAGGGGGCGCGCGGGGGTCTTGGCGGCGGGCGCGGGTGTGACGTTCACCGCGTATGGGGGGAGGGCTGTGCACATTGGTTACCCGCAAGTAGCATGACGGGGTGAGCGGGCGCTCAGTCTCTGCGCCCGTCACGCGCAGCAGTGCCATCCCGCACCTGGAGGAGAGCCAACGTGCCTCGTACCGTCAGGGACGTCGTCTTCGTCGACGGCGTCCGCACCCCGTTCGGCAAGGCGGGCCCGAAGGGCATCTACCACGAGACCCGCGCCGACGACCTCGTCGTGAAGGCGATCCGGGAGCTGCTGCGCCGCAACCCGGACCTGGACCCCAAGAAGATCGACGAGGTGGCCATCGCCGCCACCACGCAGATCGGCGACCAGGGCCTCACGCTGGGCCGCACGGCCGGCATCCTCGCGGGCCTGCCGCAGTCGGTCCCGGGCTACTCCATCGACCGCATGTGCGCCGGCGCGCTGACCGCCGTGACCGCCGTCGCGGGCGGTGTGGCCTTCGGTGCGTACGACGTCGCCCTCGCCGGCGGTGTCGAGCACATGGGCCGCCACCCCATGGGCGAGGGCGTCGACCCGAACCCGCGCTTCGTCTCCGAGAAGCTGGTCGACGAGTCCGCCCTGTTCATGGGCATGACCGCCGAGAACCTGCACGACCGGTACCCGACGATCACCAAGCTCCGCGCCGACGAGTACGCCGTGCGCTCGCAGGAGAAGGCCGCCAAGGCGTACGCCGACGGCAAGATCCAGCAGGACCTGGTCCCGATCTCGGTGCGCAACACCAACGCGGAGGTCGGCGAGACGGGCTGGGGCCTGGTCACGTCCGACGAGCCGATGCGCCCGGGCACCACGCTGGAGAACCTGGCGAACCTGAAGACCCCGTTCCGTACGCACGGCCGGGTCACCGCGGGCAACGCCGCCGGTCTCAACGACGGCGCCACCGCCGCGATCATCGCCTCCGAGGACTTCGCCCGCGAGAACAACCTCCCGGTCAAGATGCGCCTCGTGTCCTACGCCTTCGCCGGCGTGGAGCCGGAGGTCATGGGCTACGGCCCGATCCCGGCCACCGAGAAGGCCCTCGCCCAGGCGGGCCTGTCCATCGAGGACATCGGCCTGTTCGAGATCAACGAGGCCTTCGCCGTCCAGGTCCTCGCGTTCCTGGAGCACTACGGCATCGCCGACGACGACGCCCGCGTCAACCAGTACGGCGGCGCCATCGCCTTCGGCCACCCGCTGGCCTCCTCCGGTGTCCGCCTGATGACGCAGCTGGCCCGCCAGTTCGAGGAGCAGCCGCACGTCCGCTACGGCCTGACCACCATGTGCGTGGGCTTCGGCATGGGCGCGACGGTCATCTGGGAGAACCCGAACTTCAACGCCGAGGGAGACTCCAAGTGAGCACCACCGCTGAGCTCCTGAAGGGCGCGGCCGAGCTGTTCCCGGACGAGGTCGTCACCCAGGCGCACGTGCGCCACCTGGACCTGCCGTTCGGCGCCGGGCGCTTCGCGCTCATCACGCTGGACAACGGCTTCGACCACACCAAGCCGACCACCTTCGGCCCGCAGTCCCTGGCCAACCTGAACGCGGCCGTCGACCAGGTCGAGCAGGAGGCCATCGCCGGCTCCATCGTCGGCGCGGGCATCACCGGCAAGCCGTTCATCTTCGCGGTCGGCGCCGACCTCAAGGGCGTCGAGCTGCTGAAGAGCCACGACGAGGCGCTGGCCATCGGCAAGGGCGGCCACGACGTCTTCAAGCGCCTGTCGGCGCTGGCCGTCCCCACCTTCGCGTACTACAACGGCGCGGCGATGGGCGGCGGTGTCGAGGTCGGTCTGCACTGCACCTACCGCACCGTCTCCAAGGCCATCCCGGCCTTCTCGCTGCCCGAGGTCTTCCTCGGCCTGGTCCCCGGCTGGGGCGGCTGCGCCATCCTGCCGAACCTGATCGGCGCCGAGCGCGCGGTCTCGGTGATCATCGAGAACTCGCTGAACCAGAACAAGCAGCTGCGCGGCAAGCAGGTCTTCGAGCTCGGCATCGCCGACGCGATCTTCGAGGGCGCGGACTTCCTGGAGCAGTCGCTGCTGTGGACCGCGAAGGTCCTCAAGGGCGAGACCGAGGTCGTTCGGGCCGAGGTCGACCGCGGCGAGGCCTGGGACGCGGCCGTGGCCAAGGGCCGCTTCATCGCCGACTCCAAGGTGCACGGCGCGGCCCCGGCCGCCTACCGCGCGCTCGAGATCATCGAGGCGGCCAAGGACGGCGACCTGCAGAAGGGCTTCGACGCCGAGGACAAGGCCCTGGCCGACCTCATCATGGGCGGCGAGCTGCGCTCGGGTATCTACGCCTTCAACCTGGTCCAGAAGCGCGGCAAGCGCCCGGCCGGCGCCCCGGACAAGTCCCTGGCGCGCCCGGTGACCAAGGTCGGCGTCGTCGGCGCGGGCCTGATGGCCTCGCAGCTGGCGCTCCTGTTCCTGCGCCGCCTGGAGGTGCCGGTGGTCCTCACCGACATCGACCAGGAGCGCGTCGACAAGGGTGTGGGCTACGTCCACGCCGAGATCGAGAAGCTGCTGGGCAAGGGCCGGATCAACCAGGACAAGGCCAACCGCCTCAAGGCGCTGGTGAGCGGTGTCCTGGACAAGGCCGAGGGCTTCGCGGACGCGGACTTCATCATCGAGGCCGTGTTCGAGGAGATGTCCGTCAAGCAGAAGGTGTTCGCGGAGGTCGAGGCGGTCGCCCCGGCGCACGCGATCCTCGCCACCAACACCTCCTCGCTGTCGGTGTCGGAGATGGCCTCCAAGCTGCAGCACCCGGAGCGCGTGGTCGGCTTCCACTTCTTCAACCCGGTCGCGATCCTCCCGCTGCTGGAGATCGTCCGCGGTGAGAAGACCGACGACGCCTCGCTGGCCACGGCCTTCGGTGTCGCCAAGAAGCTGAAGAAGACCGCGGTCCTCACCAAGGACGCCCCGGCGTTCGTCGTGAACCGCATCCTGACCCGCTTCATGGGCGAGATCCAGAACGTCATCGACGAGGGCACCCCGGTCGTCACGGCGGAGAAGGCCATCGAGCCGCTCGGCCTGCCGATGTCCCCGCTGGTGCTGCTGGAGCTCGTGGGCCCGGCGATCGGCCTGCACGTCTCCGAGACCCTGAACGCCGCCTTCCCGGAGCGCTTCACCGTCTCGCCGAACCTCAAGCGCGTGGTCGAGGCCGGCAAGCGCGGCTTCTACGTGTACTCCGCAGAAAACAACTTCAAGCCGGAGCTGGACCCCGAGGTCGCCGCGCTGCTGGTCCAGGGCGACTCCGTCCTGACCGAGGAGCAGGTCCGCGACCGCGTCCTGGACGCGGTGGCGCAGGAGATCGGCCTGATGCTGGAGGAGGGTGTCGTGGCCGAGGCCCAGGACATCGACCTCTGCCTCATCACGGGCGCCGGCTGGCCCTTCCACCTGGGCGGCATCACGCCGTACCTGGACCGCGAGGGCGTCTCGGAGCGCGTGAACGGCAAGAAGTTCCTCGCCCCGGGTCTGGCGAGCGTCCCGGCCTGACACCGGCCGCCGCCGCCACGGCTTGACGCCGTGTGAGCAAACGGACGCCCGTCCCCGCGAGCGGGGGCGGGCGTCCGCGCATTGCGGGGCCCGGCGCCGGGGCGGGCCGGGTGAGCTGGCAGAATACGGACCATGGCGGATGGCAAGAGACCCTTCAGCCGCCGGACCCTGCTGTTCGCGGGCGGCGCGGTGGCCGCCGGGCTCGGTACGAGCGGCCTGGCGTGGGCGCTGCGGCCCGGCCCGGGCGAGCAGGGCGACCCCCAGCCCTTGGCCGGCGAGTTCGACATGCGCACCGGTGCGCAGCTGCTGGCGCCGTCGCCCCTGTTCAACACCACGGGCCCGCAGTCGTTCGCGTTCGACGACACCAACGGGCAGGTCTACGTGCTGCAGACGGTGCAGAGCGGTCTGCAGCTCGACGGCGAGGACGAGGCGCGCGACTCCGGCGAGCGCAAGTCCGCCGGGGATATGTGCCTCACCCGGCTGAGCAGTTCCGGGAAAACCCTCGGGCACATGTATCTGCGCGGCTTCGGCCACGGAATTTCCTTCGGCGTGGAGCCGACGGGATCGCGTACGTTCATATGGCTGGAGGGCCGGGCCGATCCGGAGAGCGGCTACGGGCGCACGGTGGTGCGCGTGCCGTTCAAGGACGGCGAGGTCCTCGACAGTTCCCACGAATCGGTCCGGCATTTCGACCCGGTGCCCGGTTCCGTCGACGTGTGTCCCGCGCTCGACCTGGAGGACGAGCGGGTCCTGGTGAGCCACGAGGAGGAGGGCGTGCACCGGTTCTCGGTGTACGGGATGGCCGACTTCCTCGACGGGCGCTTCGACGCGGCGCAGACGATTCGGGCCGGTGTGCAGGTCAAGGAAGAGGAGTGGTTCCAGGGCTGCGCGCTGTACGGCGACTACGTGTACGTGCTGACGGGCAACCCCTACAGCGGGAAGAACGGCAAGAATCCGCGAAAGTCGGGCGGAAATACCTATATCTCCGCAATCGACGTGCGCACCGGCAAGGCGCAGGGGCGCCACCACGTGACGGTGGCCCCGGATCTGGCGTTTCGGGAGCCTGAGGGAATCGCGGTGAGTCGCGTCGGCGGGCAACCCGCTTTGTGCATCGGATTTTCCGTGAAGGAGAAGGACCGGCGCGACCTGGCGCTCTATCGGTTCACGCCCTGAGATCGAGATCGCCCGCCGAGGGGATCGTCGTCACATATTCGCGCAACAAGGCCCTTAATCATTGGCCTGTGGTTCACGGCACGTTCTAGAGGCGTCCACCAGGCTGCTTATACTACTGCGACACTTCACGCGACCCTTATACCTCCACGGGGGAGGCACCGCACCATGGGCTCCAAGCGGCTGCGCGCCGCGCTCGGCGTCGGAATCACCGCCGCGCTCATCCTCAGCTTCCTCGGGATGCTCGTGGCCGTCGCGTTCGTCTCGCTCCCCCTCTTCACCGGCTGCGCGGCCCTCAGCTACGTCGCCGACCTGATGCTCCACAACACCGAGTCGCCGACCCTGGAGAAGCTGCGCGACTCGCGCTTCGGCCTGACCATGCGCTTCCTGATCCGGCAGTTCCTGCTGCTGGGCCTGTGCGGAGCCGTGGCCGACATCGAGTCGTTCGTGGCGCAGATGACCACCATCGGCCTGCTGCTGCTGTTCATCCTCCAGCTCGCCTACGGGGCCCTGCTCAAGCACGTCCGCAAGATGCGCAACGAGCTGCCCTTCACCACCCGCGGACTGGACCTGGAGGCACTCGGCATCCGCCGCATGCCCCACCCGTTCCTGATGAACAAGCACGTCAGGAAGACCCTGCACCTGGACATCCCGCTCGTGGCCGGAGCGCTGGCCACCATCGCCACGGACGACTGGCGCTGGGTCACGTACGGCATGATCACCACCGTCTTCCTCGCCTACTTCTCCCTGCTGGTGCTGGTGCCCGACGCGCGCAACGCGCTCAAGCTGCCCACCACCGACGAGGCCATCGACGAGCTCAACCACCAGCTGGCCGAATACCGCCCCCAGGTCGCGCTGTACTTCACGTTCGCCGCCATCTCCAAAGACTTCATGTACCAGGTGAACATGTGGCTGGAGGCCCTGGAGGCGCTGGACCTGCGGCCCATCATCGTGCTGCGCGAGCGGGCCACCCTGCGCTACCTGGACGCGACCTCCGTCCCCGTCATCTGCATTCCCAAAGCGGACAATCTCGCGCGAATAGAGATGAACGAGCTCCGTGTCGCCCTTTATCCGGGCAATGCGGGCAAGAACGTGCACATGCTCCAGCGCGCCGAGGTCAAGCACGTCTTCATCGGCCACGGCGACAGCGACAAACTCGCCAGCAGCAACCGCGTCAGCAAGGTCTTCGACGAGATCTGGGTCGCCGGCCGGGCGGGCCGCGACCGCTACGAGCGCATCAAGCACGCCGTCTCCCCGCACCAGATCGTCGAGGTCGGCCGCCCCCAGCTGATGCCCCTGCACAGCTGGACCGGCAGGGTCTCCGGGCCCATCCCCACCGTCATCTACGCCCCCACCTGGGAGGGCTGGACCGACGACGCCTGCTACACCTCCGTCATCCCGGCCGGCGAGAGGCTCATCAAGGCCCTCCTCGACTACGACCGCGAGATCCGGATCATCTACAAGCCGCACCCGCTGACCGGCTCGCGCTCCCCCGTCGCCGCCGCGGCCCACCGGCGCGTCATCGCCCTCCTGGAGGAGGACAACGCCCGCCGCTTCGGGCGCAACCTCACCGACTCCAAGGCCGCGGCCAAGAAGCTCGCCCGGATCGACCAGCGCATCGCCGACCTCTCCGAACGCGGCGTCCGCTCGAAGTACCCCGACCTCACCGAGGAGGAGCGCACCGCGCGCATCCGGCGCAGCCGCAACCAGGCCGGGGCCCTGTACTGGAGCGCCATGCCCGACGCCGCGCACCACGTGGTCACCGAGCGCATCCCGGCCCTGTACGACTGCTTCAACCAGTCCGACCTCCTCATCGGCGACATGTCGAGCGTGGTCTCCGACTTCGTCGCGACCCTGAAGCCGTACGCGATCTTCAACCTGGAGGGCCTGCCCGACCAGGACTTCCGCAACGAGCAGCGCACCGCGTACGCCTCGTACCTGCTGGACGCCGACTGCAACGGCCTGGCCGAGGCCATCGAGGCCACGCTCAACCCCTCGCAGGACGTCATGGCCCCCTACCGCGAGCAGCTCAAGGAGTACCTCCTCGGCGGCGAGTACCCGCCCTCGATCGTCCGCTTCAACGCGGCGGCCAACGACCTCTACCGGCGGGGACTGCGCGACTTCCCCATCGAATACCCGGAGCAGGCGCCCTTCCCCGTCTAGCCGCCGCGCCCCGGATCCTCCCGTCCCACCGCGTCGCCGGCGTCCCCACCGCAGTGCCGCATCCCCCCGCTCAGGAAGAAGCAGACCGTGCCCCCGAGACCTGTCCCCCATCGCACCATCGCCGTCGTCCTCGCCGGTGGCACCGGCCAGCGCATCGGGCTCGAGATACCCAAGCAGCTGCTCAAGATCGCCGGGAAGCCGATCCTGGAGCACACCCTGCACGTCTTCGAGAACGCGCCGGACGTCGACGAGGTGCTCCTCCTGATGACGCCCGCCTACCTGGAGGACGCCCGCCGCATCGTCGAGCGGGCCCGCCTCGGCAAGGTCACCGCGGTCCTGGCGGGCGGCTCGACCCGCAGCGAGACCACCCGCATCGCCATCCGCGCCGCCGCCGAGCGGCTCGCCGAGGGCGAGGACTGCAACCTCCTCTTCCACGACGCCGTGCGCCCGCTGCTCTCGCAGCGCGTGGTGCGCGAGTGCGTCGAGTCCCTGGAGCGCTACCAGGCCGTCGACGTCGCCATCCCCTCCTCCGACACGGTCATCGTGACCCGGACCCACGGCGACGACGGCGAGTTCATCACCGAGGTGCCCGACCGCTCCCGGCTGCGCCGCGGCCAGACCCCGCAGGGCTTCCGCCTCTCCACGATCCGCGCCGCGTACGAGCGGGCGGCCGCCGACCCGTTCTTCCAGGCCACCGACGACTGCTCCGTGGTCGTCAAGTACCTGCCGGACGTCCCGGTCCACGTGGTCACCGGCGACGACTACAACATGAAGGTCACCCAGCCCGTCGACGTGTTCATCGCCGACAAGCTGTTCCAGCTCGCCTCCCACGCCGCGCCCGCGCAGGCCGGCGAGGCCGCCTACCGCGAGCAGCTGGCCGGCAGGACGATGGTGGTCTTCGGCGGCTCGTACGGCATCGGCGCCGACATCTGCCGCATCGCCGAGGGCTTCGGGGCCCGCGTCTACGCCCTGGGCCGCTCCACCACCGGCACGCACGTGGAGAACCCCGCCCACGTCGAGGAGGCCCTGGCCAAGGCCTACGGCGAGACCGGCCGGGTCGACTACGTCGTCAACACCGCGGGCGTGCTGCGCGTCGGCCGCCTCGACGAGACCGACAACGACACCGTTCGCGAGGCGCTGGAGGTCAACTACCTCGCGCCCGTGAACATCGCCCGGACCTCCTACAAGTACCTCAGCGAGACCGGCGGCCAGCTGCTGCTGTTCACCTCCAGCAGCTACACCCGCGGCCGCGCCGAGTACAGCCTGTACTCCTCCACCAAGGCCGCCATGGTCAACCTGACCCAGGCGCTGGCCGACGAGTGGGCCGAGGACGGCATCCGCGTCAACTGCGTGAACCCCGAGCGCACCGCCACCCCGATGCGGACCAAGGCCTTCGGCCAGGAGCCCGAGGGCTCGCTGCTGACCTCCGAGTCGGTGGCGCTGACCTCGCTGGACGTCCTGCTCTCCGAAATGACCGGCCACGTGATCGACGTACGCAGGCAGGACCCCACCTCGACCCCGGCGCAGCGCTCCGGTTTCGAGGAGGCGCTCGCGAACGTGCTGATCCAGACCACGGAGGACCAGGGGGTCTAGGCGTGACGTACGCACCCTCCCCGCAGCCGGGCCGCCGCCCGAGGATCTTCGTGGTCGGCGGCTCCAACGCGGTCAGCCGCCCGTACAGCTTCCTGCCGATGGCCGGATGGGCGCAGACGCTCCCGCTCTTCCTCACGGACGAGGTGGAGGTGGTCGCCTGCGCCCGGGCGCGGGCCAGCTCCAAGAGCTTCCGCGAGCGCGGCCGGCTCCAGTGGATCCTGGAGAACATGGAGCCGGGCGACTACCTGCTGTTCGGCTTCGGCCAGAACGACATCAAGCCCGACCCGGGCCTGCACACCGAGCCGTACTCCACCTTCCTGGAGCACATGGCCGCGTACGTGCACGGCGCGCGCGAGCGCGGGGGCCACCCGGTGATCTACCTGCCGTACGAGCGGCGGCGGATCGACCGGCACGGCAACGTGGCCCGCTTCCTCGGCGACTACCCGGCCGCCGCCCGGCTGCTGGCCGAGGAGGAGCACGTACCGGTCGTCGACGTGTACGGGCAGAGCCTGCAGTGGTGGGAGGAGCTCGGGCCGGAGGCGAGCAAGGCCGTCTTCGTGTACCTGCGCCGCGGCGAGCCCCTCCAGAAGCACATCCTGGACGGCGACAACGTGCACCTGAGGGCGGAGGGTGCGATCGAGGTCGCGCGCTTCACCGCGCGCAGCATGCTGGAGCAGGGCATCATCCCGGCCCACTGGGTCCGGGACCTGGACCGCACGCGCTTCGACTACAGCGAGATGGGCTGGCTGGACGAGGAGACCTTCCGCCACCGCACCGCGTCCCGCGTCTCCACGTACCCCGGCGCCTGAGGAGTCGTCCCGTGAACCACCTCCTGTGCCGCGGCCGGGCCCTCGGCGAGGGCGCGGCGCCCGGCGCCGTGTACGCGGCCCTGTACAGCTCGGCGGACCCGCGCCGCGGCGTCGCGCCCGGCGAGACGCTCCAGCTCGGCCTGTCCGTGGCGCCCGACCAGGGCGCCCCGCGCGGCTGCGGCTACCTGCTCCAGGCCCCCCTGGCCGAGGCGGCCGACATCGTCGGCATGCAGGGCCTGGAGTTCTTCCCCAAGCAGCGCTGGTTCCGCCTCCGCGCCGAGGCCGGCGAGACCGCGACCGGTGTCCTGCACCTGCGGGTACGCGACACGGCCGCGGCCCGGCGGATCCGGCCGCAGATCATGGTCGGCGTCCCGGACGCGAGCGGGCGCAGGACCACCCGCACCGCGAAGCTCGACGCCGAGGCGCTGCCGCTGCGGGCGCCCGCCGCCCGGGGCCTGCGCCTGACGGCGCAGCCGGGCGGGTCCGGCTCGGTGAACGTGCTGTCCGCGTGCCCCGCGGGCAGTACGGCGATCGGCGTGTCGGCGCCCCGCCACGGCGAGGCGCAACTGTCGTACGACGGCTGGGTGACGTACAGCCCGGCGCCCGGTTTCACCGGGTACGACCGGTTCGCGTACACGGTGGGCACCCCGGCCGGGGAGCAGCAGACCTCGCACGTGAACGTCTTCGTCGGCTCCCTGGACCACGCCCCGGGAGCCTTCCCGGCGCACCCGACGGAGGTCGCGTTCCGGCCCTGGCAGTGGCCGGAGCTGACCGGCGAGATGCCATGGCCCCGCCCCGACCAGTCCGCGCACACCCGATGAGGAACACAGCAGCATGAACACCGCCGTCGTGAGCCCCGCCGACGTCAAGGACGTGTCCGTCGCGATCCGGGTCTCCAACCAGGCCGCGGCGCTCGACGCCTGCCTCGCGTCCGTCCTCGCGCAGACCATCGGCACGGACCGGCTGGAGATCATCGGCGTCGACGACGGGTCGACGGACGAGAGCGGCTCGGTCCTGGCCCGGGCCGCGCACCAGTACCCGGCGTTCGTCCGCGTGGGGCAGGTCTCGCAGGGGCTGAGCCCGGCGGCGGCCCGCAACTGGGCGCTGAGCCAGGTGCGCGGACGGTACGTCATCTTCCTGGAGGCGACGGACCGGCTGGCGCCGGACGCGCTGGAGCGGATGGTCGCGGCGGCCGATGCCAACGAGGCCGACGTGGTGCTGGGCAAGCTGGAGAGCTCGGGCCGGCACGCGGTCGCGACCTCGATGTTCCGCAAGAACCAGGCGTACACCGACGCGTACGACTCGCGCGTGTACTGGTCGCTGACCCCGGACAAGCTGTTCCGCACCGCGCTGCTGCACCGCCGCGGACTGGTCTTCCCCACCGACATGCCGATCGGCGACGACCAGGTCTTCACCGCCGGTGCGTACCTCGGCGCGGACAACGTGTCGGTCGTCGGCGACGCGGTCTGCATCGTCAAGGGCCCCTCGCCCGCGAACCGGGCCACCCTGTCGGACCGGGTCGCGCTCGCCTCGCGGATGCTGGCGATGATCGCCTCGCAGCTGCCGCCGGGACCGCGCCGGGACCGGCTCCAGTCGCGCCACCTGGAGGTGGAGCTCGGCAAGGCCTCCGCGGCGGCGCTGCTGTCGGCGACCGACCCGGCCGAGCGGGACCAGGCGCTGTGGGCCGCGGCCGAGGTGCTGCGGGGCCAGGCGGCGCCGGGGGCGCTGGCGCTGCTGCCGCGGATGGTGGCCGTCCGGTTCGCGCTGCTCGCGCAGGGCCGGTTCGCGGAGGCGCAAACGATGGCCGCGTTCGAGGCCGACAAGGACCGGCCGGCCGTCCGCAAGACGGTCGAGAACGGCCGGGTCTACACGACGCTGCCGTTCTTCCGGGACCCGCAGGTCCCGCTGCCGGACGAACTGTTCGACATCACCGGTGACATGACGGTCAGTCAGCAGCTGCAGCGGGCCCGCTGGGACGGGCCGATGCTGCTGCTCGACGGCTACGCCTTCTTCGAGCAGCTGTCCACGAAGGACCGGGCCACCCGGGTGGTGCTGCGCGAGCGGACGAGCGGCGCGCAGGAGAGCCACGCGGTGACGGCCCGCCGGGACGACACCCTGACCAACTCCAAGGGCAAGGCCCGGGCGATGGGCCGGTTCTCGGCGCGCGTGAACCTGGCGCAGACCTCCAGCGGCTGGCCGCTGCCGCCGGGCACCTGGGACCTGTACCTCTCCGTGTCCTTCGAGGGCGTCCGGCAGGAGGTGCGGCTCGGCGCGCGGCGCGCGCCCGAGCTGGACACGACGGCCCGGATGCCGGTGCGGATCGCGGACGCGCCCGGTGCGCCGGGGATGGAGCTGGCGGCGACTCCGTACTACACGCAGGACGGCGGCCTGAGCATCGAGGTCGTGCAGCGGGCGCCGCTGCCGGGGAGCGCCTGAGCCGGACGCGTGCCCGGGCACCCGCCCGGGCAGTGCTCAGGCCCGGCCCCAGGCCCGGGCCAGGCGCGCGCTCAGGCGCGCTCAGGTCAGGGGCTCCCACGGGCCGAAGGCCAGCCCCTGGGCGCCGGTGTCCTGGCGGGCGCACATCGGGGCGCCCGTCTCGTCGAACGCGGCGACGACGAGCCGGCCGGCCGCATCGACCGCCACCTGCGGGGCGTAGGCCCCGTGGCCGCCGAGGGAGGCCCACCAGGTGCCGTAGCCCTCGTTCTCGGTGACGTACGCGGTGACCTCGATGTCGCGCTCGGCGCCGGTCTGCGCGAGCACCGTGCAGTCGTAGCCCCCGACCATGGCGCGCGCGACGCCGGGCGCGCCGCGGCCGCCCGCCCCGCCGAGGCTCATCAGCCCGCCCTGGACGCCCGGTCGGGCGGCCCGCCAGGCGACGAGCGAGCCGTCGCCCGGGTAGCGCCAGAAGTACGTGACCCTGCGGGCGCCCGTCTCGCAGACGGCCGGGCTGCCGGGGACGACCGGCGTGGGGATGGTCTCGGCGAGCCCGAAGCGGCCCTGGCCGATGCCCGTCCAGCGGTCGGCGCCGGAGGGCCCGACGGCGAGCATCTCCAACTGCCCGCCGGCCGGCATCATCGGGGTCACGTCGCCCCGATAGCTCTGCGCGGCCACCGGCTTCCAGCCGCCCCAGGCGCCCTCGGCGTTGCGGCTGCGCCGCAGGATGCCGGAGTGCTGGAGGGAGACGATGACGTGGATCGAGCCGGAGCGCTGGTTGACGGCGATGCGCGGGGGGCCGGTCAGCCGGTCGTCGGCGGGGCCGCCGCGCAGGCCGGGAACGCCCAGGCCGTGCCAGTCGATCATGCCGCGGCCGGACTGGAACTGCGTGGAGACGATCACTTCCGGCCGCTCCGAGCCGTCCTCCGCGGCCCTGAGCGCGACGAAGTGCACGTACCCCTCGCGGCTCTGCGCCATGGCGGCGGGGCCCAGCCAGCCGGGGACCTCGAAGGCCTCGGGGCCGGTCCAACCGCTGTGCGGGGCTGCGGTCTCGGTCCAGCGGTGCAGGCCGCTGCGGGTGCAGGCGTACGCGGTCAGGCGGCCGTCGGCCCCCGCGAACAGCCACTTTCCGGCCGGCGGGGAGGTCAGGCGCGGGCCCGGTCCGCCCGTGCGGGCGTCCTGCGTCCCGGGAGCCGAAGAGGCGGTTCCGTTCCCGCCTTTGCCTCGGTTCACGCCGCTGTCCACCCTTCTGCCGACTATGTCCGAGCCCGAGGAGCCGGGCCTTCACCCGAAAGAACCAGCCACTCGAAAGCGTGTCTTATGATGCACCCCATTCGATGATAGAAGGGCACTGCCTCCATGACCGACCGCCCCTCGGCCCCCTCTCCGACGCCCGGGCGCAAGGCCCGGCGCGGCGGCCGGCGCGTCCTGCGGATCCTTCTGCTGACCGTGGCAGTGCTCGTCCTCGCGGCGGGCGGCGCCGGCTGGTGGGCGTACAGCCACCTGAACGGCAACATCGACAGCGTGGACCTGGACCGGGCGATCGGCGACGACCGCCCGAAGAAGGTCGTACCGGGAGCGCAGAACGTCCTCGTCCTCGGCTCGGACTCACGCGCCGGCGCCAACGCGGACCTGGACCACGGCGACGTCAGCGGCGCCCGCTCGGACACCGCGATGCTGATCCACCTTCCCGAGGGGCGCTCCAAGGCCACCGCGATCAGCATCCCGCGCGACACCCTGATATCCCGGCCCGAATGCAAGGACGCCGACGGCAAGACCGTCGACGGCGCCGACCGGGTGATGTTCAACTCCGTCTACTCGCTCGCCGGACCGGCCTGCGTGGTCAAGACCGTCGAGCAGATGTCCGGCATCCGCGTGGACCACTTCGTCGAGGTCGACTTCGCCGGCTTCAAGGGCCTGGTGGACGCGCTCGGCGGGGTCACCGTCACCCTGGACAAGCCGATGAGCGGGGCGAAGGGCGGCCTGAAGCTGGATGCCGGCACCCACCGGCTGAACGGCACCGACTCGCTGAAGTTCGTCCGCACCCGCTACGGCTACGGCGACGGCAGCGACCTCGGCCGCATAGGCCTGCAGCAGCAGTTCATGATGGCGATGCTCTCCGAGATCAAGAAGCAGGACGCCCTCGGCAACCCGGCCCGCCTCTACAAGCTCGCCGACGCCGGCACCAAGTCGCTGACCACGGACTCCGAACTCGCGTCGCTGACCGCGCTGGCCGACTTCGCCCAGAGCATGAAGGGCGTCAACCCGGACACCCTGGAGACCATCATGCTCCCGGTCGCGTACGACAAGGTGGACCCGAACCGGGTCGTGGTCGCACAGGAGCAGGCCTCCCGGCTGTGGGAGGCCCTGCGCACCGACCAGAAGGTGCCCGCCTCGGCGAAGGACTCCCCCGCCAAGGGCGGCGGCGAGGGCGCCAGGTCCAAGTCCCCGGCGCCCTCGCCGTCCCCGTCGCTCTTGCGGTAGGCGTTCCTAGTACTTCGCGTCCCGGCCCTCACGGCCGAGCCGGCTGTGCCAGACGCCGTAGAAGGAGTAGATGACGAAGCCGATGGCCATCCAGATGCCGAACCGGGCCCACGTCTCCGCCGGCAGGTTCAGCATCAGCCAGAGCGAGGCCAGGATCGACAGGATGGGAATCAACGGCACCCACGGGGTGCGGAAGGAGCGGTGCAGATCGGGGCGGGTGCGGCGCAGGATGATCACACCGAGCGCGACGACCACGAAGGCGAAGAGCGTTCCGATGTTCACCAGTTCCGCAAGCTTCTCCAGGCTGATGAACCCTGCGAGGACGGCGATGAGCACACCGAGCAGGATGGTCGCCCGGTAGGGGGTGCGGTACTTGGGGTGGGTGACGGAGAAGACCCGCGGGAGCAGGCCGTCACGGCTCATCGCGAAGAACACCCGGGTCTGGCCCAGCAGCAGGATCATGCAGACGGTGATCAGGCCTACGGACGCACCGAGGCTGATGGCACCGGCGAAGAAGGGCTGGTTCACCGACTTGAAGGCCTCGGCGAGCGGGGCGGTGGGCGACATCTGCGTGTAGTGCTGCATACCGGTGACCACCAGCGTCACGGCCACGTAGAGCACCGTGCAGATGAGCAGCGAGCCCAGGATGCCGCGCGGCATGTCACGCTGGGGGTTCTTGGTCTCCTCGGCGGCGGTGGCCACCACGTCGAAGCCGATGAAGGCGAAGAAGACCAGGGAGGCGGCGGTGAAGATGCCCATGACGCCGAAGTTGGTGGGCGCGTATCCGAAAATCAGCTGGACCAGCGGGGCCTTCCAGCCGCTGCCTCCGGCCTGTGGCTCGGCCGGCGGGATGAACGGCTTGTAGTTGTCCGCCTTGATGAAGAACAGGCCCGCGATGATGACGAGCAGGACCACGGTCACCTTGATGGCGACGACGATGGCGGTGATCCGGGCCGACAGCTTCGTCCCGATGACGAGGATCGCGGTCAGCACCAGAACCAGCAGGCAGGCCAGCAGGTCGAAGGTGCCGCCCTCGTCGGGCCCGGAGAGCCCGGCGGGCAGGTTCCAGCCGAGGTTGGTGTGCATGAGGTGGCGCACGTAGCCGGACCAGCCGACCGCCACGACGGCGGTGCCGAGGGCGAATTCGAGCACCAGGTCCCAACCGATGATCCAGGCGGGCACCTCTCCGATGGAGGCGAAGGAGAACGTGTACGCCGAGCCCGCCACCGGCACGGTGGACGCGAACTCGGCGTAGCAGAGCGCCGCCAGGGCGCAGACCACGCCGGCGGCCACGAAGGCGAGGGCCGTGGCGGGACCGGCGTTGTTCCGGGCGGCGATGCCGGTGAGAACGAAAATGCCGGTGCCGATGATGACGCCCACACCGAAGACGGTCAGGTCCCAGGCGGAGAGCGACTTGCGGAGCGCGTGTTCCGGCTCCTCCGTGTCCCGGATGGACTGTTCCACCGTCTTGGTGCGGAAGGGGCTGTTGAGATCCGTACTCACCGACGCACCTCCGAAAGGTGACGACGCACGCGGACGGGCCGGGAGGCCCACCCTTCCCAGGGTGATCTCCCGGCCCGTGACGTGCAACCGCGCATCGGTCCACGGCCCGGCGCGCCGGGCGGCTTTCGGACGGGTCAGCCGCCCCCGGGCCGTCTAGTCGACCGCGGCGGCCGGCTCGCTGTCGAAACGGCCGTCCAGCTTGGCGACCAGGCCGGTGACCTGCCGGGCGATGTCCGGTGCGGTCAGGCCGATCTCCGCCAGGATCTCCTTGCGCAGGGCGTGGTCGAGGAAGCGCTGCGGGATGCCGAAGTCGCGCAGCGGTACGTCGACGCCCGCGTCGCGCAGCGCCTGCGAGACGGCGGCGCCCACACCGCCGGTGCGGCCGTTGTCCTCGACGGTGACGACGACGCGGTGCTGCTCCGCGAGCGGGGCGAGGGCCTCGTCGACCGGCTTGACCCAGCGCGGGTCGACGACGGTGGTGGAGATGCCCTGCTTGTCGAGGAGGTCGGCGATCTCCAGGCACATCGGGGCGAGCGCGCCGACCGAGACGAGCAGTACGTCCGGACGGGTGACCTCGGGGGCGGGGGCGCGCAGCAGGTCCATGCCGCCGATCCGGCCGACGGCCGGGACGGCCGGGCCCACCACGCCCTTGGAGAAGCGGACCACGGTCGGGGCGTCCTTGACCTCGACGGCCTCGCGCAGCTGGGCGCGCAGCTGCTCGGCGTCGCGCGGGGCGGCGAGCCTGAGGCCGGGGACGACCTGCAGGATCGACATGTCCCACATGCCGTTGTGGCTGGCGCCGTCGTCACCGGTGACGCCGGCCCGGTCCAGGACGAAGGTGACGCCGCACTTGTGCAGGGCGACGTCCATCAGGACCTGGTCGAAGGCCCGGTTGAGGAAAGTGGCGTACACGGCGAAGACCGGGTGGACGCCGCCCGTGGCCAGGCCCGCCGCGGAGGTCGCGCCGTGCTGCTCGGCGATGCCGACGTCGTAGATGCGGTCCGGGAACGCCTCGGCGAACTTGTTGAGGCCGACCGGGTGGAGCATGGCGGCGGTGATGCCGACCACGTCCGGGCGCTCGTGGCCGATCTTGACCATTTCGTCGGCGAAGACGGAGGTCCAGCTGGCGGCGGCCGTCTTGACCGGCAGGCCGGTGTCGGGGTGGATGACGCCGACCGCGTGGAAGCGGTCCGCCTCGTGCTCCAGGGCCGGGGTGTAGCCGCGGCCCTTCTGGGTGAGGCAGTGCACGATGACCGGGCCGCTGAAGCGCTTGGCGCGCTGGAGGGCGGACTCCAGGGCCTCGATGTCGTGGCCGTCGATGGGGCCGATGTACTTCAGGCCCAAGTCCTCGAACATGCCCTGCGGGGCGATGAAGTCCTTCAGGCCCTTCTTGGCGCCGTGCAGGGTCTCGAAGAGCGGCTTGCCGACGACGGGGGTGCGCTCCAGGATCTCCTTGCCGCGGGCGAGGAAGCGCTCGTAGCCGTCGGTGGTGCGCAGGGTGGCCAGGTGGTTGGCGAGGCCGCCGATGGTGGGGCCGTACGAGCGCTCGTTGTCGTTGACGACGATGACCAGCGGGCGGTCCTTGGCGGCGGCGATGTTGTTCAGCGCCTCCCAGGCCATGCCGCCGGTCAGGGCGCCGTCGCCGATGACCGCGGCCACGTGGTGGTCGGCGCGGCCGAGCACCTCGTTCGCCTTGGCCAGGCCGTCGGCCCAGCCCAGCACCGTGGAGGCGTGGGAGTTCTCGATCACGTCGTGCTCGGACTCGGCGCGCGAGGGGTAGCCGGAGAGGCCGCCCTTGGTGCGCAGGCCGGCGAAGTCCTGGCGGCCGGTGAGGAGCTTGTGGACGTAGGCCTGGTGGCCCGTGTCGAAGAGGACCTTGTCCTTGGGCGATTCGAAGACCCGGTGCAGGGCGATCGTCAGTTCGACCACGCCGAGGTTGGGGCCGAGGTGCCCGCCGGTCTTGGAGACGGCGTCGACGAGGAAGGACCTGATCTCGGCGGCGAGCTGAACCAGCTCCTCCTGGCTGAGCCGGTCCAGATCGCGCGGTCCCTTGATGCGGGTCAGCAGCACCCGTGCCTCCTTGCAGTTGCTTGCTGGTCTGTCGAGTCTAATGTTCCGTCGCCGACCGCGGTCATCGGGCTGCCGCAGGCGGGTCACAGCTTTGTCATTCCTGTACGGATCCGTCCGAAGTCACACATCACATTCGGGCGTATTCCCACACAGTTGCCCGCATGTGCGTACGTCCGGACGGACGCACAGATGCCCGGCGCCACCGCGGGGTGGCACCGGGCACTGTGACCGGTCTGACCGCGCCGGGGCGCGGTGTCAGGCGCGTCCGGCCGACTTCTGGGTCTTGCGGGTGACCGAGTCGATCACCACGGTGGCCAGCAGCACCGCACCGGTGATCATGTACTGGATGGGCGTGGCGATTCCCTCGAGAGCCAGACCGTACTGGATCGAGGTGATGACCATGACGCCGAGGAGGGCGTTCCAGGTCCGGCCGCGGCCGCCGAAGAGGCTGGTGCCGCCGATCACGGCCGCCGCGATCACGTTCATCAGCAGGTCGCCGGCGCCGGCGCTCTGGTTGGCCGCCGCGATCTTGGAGGCCCAGAAGAGGCCGCCGACCGCCGCGAAGGTGCCGGAGATGGCGAAGACCGCGATGCGGATGCCGGTGACGTTGATGCCCGCGCGGCGGGAGGCCTCGACGCTGCCGCCGAGGGCGAACACGTTGCGGCCGAAGGTGGTGCGGCGCAGGAGGAAGTCCGTGCCGACCAGGACCAGGACGAAGAGCACCACCGCGAGCGGGAGGCCCTTGTACTGGTTAAACACCGCGGCGGGGCCGAAGGTGAACACGGCGAGCAGGCCGGTGCGCAGCAGGATCTCGCTGGTGGGCCGGGAGGGGACGCCCGCGGCCTGGCGGCGGCGGTTGTCGGAGTACGCGCCCACGAAGTACACGGCCGTGGCGATGGCGGCCAGGCCGTAGGCGGCGGCCACGTCGGCGAAGTAGTACGTGGTGAGCTGCCCCACGACACCGTCGGCGTCGATGTTGATCGTGCCGTTGCTGCCGAGGATCTGGAGCATGGCGCCGGACCAGAACAGCAGGCCGGACAGGGTGACGGCGAAGGCCGGCGCGCCGATCTTGGCGAAGAAGAAGCCGTGGATCGCACCGATCAGGGCGCCGCCGGCGACGGCCACGAGGATCGCCACCCACTCGTTGACGCCGTTGGTGACGGCCAGGACGGCGAAGAGGGCGCCCGAGACACCGCTGACGGAGCCCACGGACAGGTCGATCTCGCCGAGCAGCAGCACGAAGATGATGCCGACGGCCATCATGCCGGTGGCGACCATCGTGATGGCGATGTTGGTGAGGTTCTCCGGGGAGAGGAAGTTCGAGTTCAGCCCCTGGAAGATGCCCCAGATGACGATCAGGCCGATGACGACCGGGAGGGAGCCCAGGTCGCCGGACTTCATCTTGCGGCCGAACTCGCTCAGGTAGCCGGACAGGCCCTGCTCGCGCACGAGCAGGCGCGGGTCCACCGCGGGAATGGCGTCGGCCGGGGCGGCGGGGTTGGCCAGCTTGGCCACGTCCTCCGCGGTGTGGTGCCCCGCGGTGTGGTGTTCGGTGCTCACTTGCGCGCCTCCCCGGTGCGGGCCGCCCGGCGGGTCACGGCGTTGTCCGTGGCTCCGGTGATGGCGGAGATGATCTCTTCCTGCGAGGTTTCGGCGACCTTGAAGACACCGTTGTTGCGGCCCAGCCGCAGCACCGCCACCCGGTCGGCGACGGCCTTCACGTCGGCCATGTTGTGGCTGATGAGGATGACCGCGTGGCCGCGCTCGCGCAGCCGCTCCACGAGGTCGAGGACCTGTGCGGTCTGCTCGACGCCGAGGGCCGCGGTGGGCTCGTCGAGGATGACGAGCTGGGGCTCGCCCAGCATCGAGCGGGCGATCGCCACGGTCTGGCGCTGGCCGCCGGAGAGCGAGGCGATGGGGATGCGGACACTGGGGATCCGGATGGACAGGGTGGTCAGGAGCTCGCGGGCGCGGCGCTCCATCTCCACCTCGTCCAGGACGCCGCGGCGCTTGAGCTCGCGACCCAGGAAGAGGTTGCCGACGACGTCGATGTTGTCGCACAGCGCGAGGTCCTGGTAGACCGTCGCGATGCCCAGGTTCTGGGCGTCGTGGGGCTTGCCGATCGAGACCGGCTTGCCCTGCCACTCGATGACGCCGTCATCGATGGGGTGGACGCCGGCGATCGTCTTGACGAGCGTGGACTTGCCGGCGCCGTTGTCGCCGACCAGGGCGACCACCTCGCCGGAGTGGATCTCGAGCTCTACGTCGGTGAGCGCCTGGACGGCACCGAATCGCTTCGAGACCCCTCGCAACGCCAGCACGGGCGCAGCGGACACATGAACCATCTCCTTCGCCGCCTGACCGGCGGGGATGTCGTGCAGAAAGTGCAGGAGCGGGGTGGGTGAGGAATCGTTTCTGCCCGGCGCCCCGCGGTGGCGGGGAAAGCGGGGGCGGGGCGCCGGGCAGGCGCGGGGGTCCCGGTGGGCCGGAGGCCGCGGGGGCGGGCCTCCGACCGGCGGGGACGCTGTGGCCTCGCACCGCCGCAGGGCCGGTGCGGGGCCTCGGCCGGCCCGATCGGGCCGGCGTGGCCTACGTGCGGCCCGGACGGGGGCCGCGGGGGCCTACTTCAGGCCGAGGGCGGAGCAGGCGGCCGCGTACTTGTCGGTGCAGATCTCGTCGGCCGTGTAGACACCGTCCTTGATGACAGTGTCCTTGATGTTGCTCTTGGTCAGCGAGACGACCGGGACGAGGACCGAGGGGACGTCCTTGGTGGTGGGGCTGTCGTACTTCGACGTGGCCACCGAGTCGAGCTTCTCACCCTTGGCGAGCGCGACGGCCATCTTGGCGGCGGCCTCGGCCTCGGGGGCGTACGGCTTGTAGACGCTCATGAACTGCTCACCGGCGACGATGCGCTGCACGCCGGCGAGTTCGGCGTCCTGGCCGGTGACCGGGGGCAGCGGGCTCATGCCGGCGGCCTTCAGGGCGGTGATGATGCCGCCGGCCATGCCGTCGTTGGCGGAGTAGACGCCGATGATCTTGTCCTTGCCGAGCGCGGAGATCGCGCCCGCCATGTTGGTGTTGGCGTTCTCCGGCTTCCACTCCTTGGTGTCGTACTCCTTGCCGATGTTCACCTTGCCGTCGAGGACGGAGTGGGCGCCCTTCTTGAACAGGGCGGCGTTGGGGTCGGTCACCGACCCGTTCATCATGACGATGTCGCCGTCCTTGGCCTTGTCGCCCAGGGCCTCCAGCAGGGCCTTGCCCTGGACCTTGCCGACCTCTTCGTTGTCGAAGGAGGTGTAGGCGTCGATCGGACCCTCGGCGAGGCGGTCGTAGGAGACGACCGGGATGCCGGCGTCCTTGGCCCGCTTGACCGCGCCGGCGATCGCCTTGGAGTCGACCGCGTCGACGATCAGGACGTTCACCTTGTTGGTGATCATCGTGTCGACCTGCGAGTTCTGCGTGGTCGCGTCCTGCTTGGCGTTGGCGTAGACGACCGTGCCCTTGCCGCCGGTGAGCTCGGCGACCTTCTTCTCGATGAGCGGCTTGTCGAACTTCTCGTAGCGCGCGGTCTGGTTCTCGGGCAGGAGCAGACCGATCTTGATGGCCCCGCCGGAGGCCGCGGCGGAGGCGGCGGACTCCTTGGGCTTGGTGCCGGCTTCCTTGGCACTGCCACAGGCGGCGAGGGACACGGCCGCAGCGCCGGCGGCGACGACAACGGCAGCTCTACGGATACGCGCGTTCATTTCCTGAACCTCCCTGACGAGGCCGCAACGCTGCGGCCGAGGTGGGTGTGAGTCAACCTCGGCCGCAAGTTTGTCGTCAAGGAGTGAATCCTTAACGAGATGACAACGGTGCCATCCGTTATCTAACTGAAGGCAAGAGCTTCAGCGACGACGAATCGGCCAGAAGGGTCGAATCACCCATCTCGCTGAGCACTAGGGCCAGCGCCCCCAGCACCTCGGCGCGGGGGCCCAACGAGCCGGTGAGAACGGAGAGTTGGCGGGCCGCACTGGGGATCGCGTACCGCCCTACGGACTCGCGTATGGGCGCCAGCACCAGCTCACCGGCCTCGGCGAGCGAACCGCCGAGCACCACGCGGCTCGGGTTCAAAACGTTGCAGAGGTTCGCGACACCACTACCCACATGGCGGCCCACGTCGGCGATGACCCGGCGGCATCCCGGGTCGCCCTCGCGGGCCAGCTCCACCACCCGCTCCATCGTCAGCTCTGGCCCGTGCGTGCTCTGCAGCAGCGGCAGCACGTAGCGGGCCGCCGCGAAGGTCTCCAGGCAGCCGCGGTTGCCGCAGCGGCAGACGGGGCCGGACTCGTCGAGCGTGATGTGCCCGATCTCCCCGGCCGTGCCGCCCGGGCCCCGGTAGATCTGGCCGTTTATCACCAGGCCGGCGCCCACACCGCTCGCCACCTTGATGTACGCGAGGTCCTTGACCCCCCGGCCGCTGCCCCACACCAGCTCGCCCAGCGCGCCGAGGTTGGCGTCGTTGTCCACGTACACCGGCACGCCCAGGCGCTGCGACAGCTCCTGGCGCGGGTTGATCCCCGCCCAGCCCGGCAGGATCGCCGTGGAGCCGAGCGTCCCGGACTCCACGTCGATCGGGCCCGGGACGCCGAGACCGACGCCGATGACCTTCTCCAGGCCGACCCCTATGGTCTGGATCAGCCGCCCGACCAGGGCTTCCGCCCGGTCGAAGCCGTCCGCCCAGGAGGCGTCCACGTCGAGCGGGGCGGACTCCTCGGCCAGCACCTGGTGGGCCAGGTTGCCGACCGCGACCCGCAGGTGGGTGTGGCCGAAGTCCACGCCGATGACGATGCCCGCGTCGCCGCTGAGGGAGACGCTGCGCGCCCGGCGGCCGCCGGAGGAGGTGTCCGTGACCTCGACCGTCCCGCCGTCCTTGAGTTCCCGGACGATGTTGGAGACCGTGGCCGCCGACAGTCCGGTGGACCGGGCGATCTCCGCCTGGGTCAGCGAACCCGCGAGCCGCACGGCCCGCACGACCCGTTCGAGATTCGCGCGGTGCAGCGAAGACTGCGATCCGGGAGTCTGCACGACTCATCCACTCCTGCCCATAAGCGACGGCGACCGTCGCCCCCCGGCCGGCGATCGCGGCTGCTGGCTCCGAGACCCCGGCGTCTCTACAACTTGTGAACCTTAAGTCGAGCCTTTGGGCCTCCACACGTCAAGAGGCGGACACATCACGAAACGGACCTTCCCGGTCATAAGTATGAGAGACATCCTTCTAGATCGTGCCACGGCCGCCGAGACGCCGGCCCTCTGTGGCCCTTCCCCCCTCGCCGCACCCCCGCCGGCCGACGCGCCCCGCCTCCCAGGCCGCCGCCCCCGGCCGATGCCCGCGATCATGCTGCGGGTGCAGAACCCGGCCTACGCCCTCGCGCAGCCGGCCCCGCCGCGATACCGCACGGGCGGTGGCGGCGGGTACCGCCGGGCCTCTGGCTGCCGTTCTCGCCGACGTCGGCGCGTGGGCTTCGTCCCGCTGACGCCGTTGCCGTCTGACGGGACGCGGGGCGCCGGTCAACCCGCGGTCGCAGGGGCGCACTTGGGCGTTCTGGATCACACGCGACCGGCCGCGCCCCCTACCCTGACAGCGTCGAGCTGCAAGGAGAGAGGCGAGGCCGCCATGTCACCTGATGCTACTCCGGGGCCGTACGACAACCCCGTCGCGTTCGGGCAGAGAGTCCAGATCTACCGCAACCGCCGAGGCATGACCCGCGAGCAGCTGGCGGGGCTCCTCGGCCACCATCCGTCATGGGTGAAGAAGGTCGAGACCGGCAGCCTGCAGATGCCACGGCTGCCGGAGATCCTCCGCATCGCCGAGATCCTCCGCGTCCGCCGACTGGACGACCTCGTGGGCGAGGTCGGCGCGGAACCGCACGTCGACCTGTTCGCCGGGCCGGGGCACGACAGGCTGCCGGCCGTCTCCGCCGCCCTGGACGCGTTCCCGTCCTGCGGCGAACGCCAGGCGCCGGAGGCCGCCTACCTGCGGGCCGCCGTGGACTCCGCCTGGTCGGCACGGCACGGTGCACCGCACCACCGGGAGGTGCTGGGCGGCCTCCTGCCCGGCCTCATCCGGGACGCCCGGCTGCTGGTGCGCCAGGCGGACACGGCGCAGGACCGGCGCACGGCGCAGGCGCTGCTGGCCGAGGTGTACTTCCTCGCCCAGTTCTTCGTCGCCTACCAGCCGGATGCCTCGCTCCTGTGGCGCATCGCCGATCGTGGCATGGTCGCGGCGCAGGAGTCCGAGGATCCGCACGCGATCGGAGTGGCGGCCTGGCTCACGGCGCAGGCCCACCGCGACTCGGGCCCCGGCCACTACGACGCGGCGGACGCCGTCGTCATGGACGCCCTGCGGCTCTTGGAGCCGCTCCTGCCCGGCGCTCCCGTCGACGTCCGGGCCGCGGCGGGCGCCCTGAAGTTCGAGGCGGGCCATACCGCGGCCCGGCGCAGGGACAGCGGCACGGCGTGGGGCTGGTGGGACCGGGCCGACCTCATCGCGCAACGGCTCCCCGCGGCCTACTTCCACCGCGTGACCAGCTTCGGCCGGGCCGTGATGGGTGCCCACGGCGTCACGGTCGCCGTGGAACTGCGCGCCGGGGGCGAGTCCGTACGGCAGGCCAACCGGGCCGGGGCCCTGTCCATCGCCTCCCGACCGCGAAGGGCCCGGCACCGGATCGAGCAGGCCCGCGCGTACCACCTCGACGGCCAGTACGAGGCGGCGCTGACCACGCTGGAGCAGGCTCACGCGACCGCACCGGAGACGGTCCGGTACAACGGCTACGCGAAGCGGATGGTGCTGGAGGAGGCGGCTTCCCGGATGCCCGAGCGCCGGCAGCGCGCGAGCCGGCTCGCCGTCGACATCGGCATGCCGGCCGCTTGAGCAAAGGGGCCGAAACCGGCCCCCCACCGGCCCGAAGGGCGCCTACTGTCGTCCCATGGCCCGCGGACGACGGTAGGGAGCAGCCGTGCACGGCGAAGAGGGGCACGACCAGGAGCAGGAAGCGGTCGGGATCGGATGCACCGACCTCGGTGCGCTGCTCCTCGACCTCGCGACCGTCATCGAGGCGGCCGTGGAGGCCGAGGCCGAGCGGGACGTCGTCGCGGCGCTCACCACCGAGCCTGCGGCGCAGGCGCTGGCCGGGCTGACCGACCGGCTGATCACGCACTGCAAGACCCTCGCGGTCGGCCTCGGCGAGATCCCCCCGCCCCAGCGGTCCGCGCGGGCGGTCGGCGCCCTGCGGGACTGGGCCGACCTGGCCTCGGGGGACCCGGCGGCGGAGGCCCGCCAGGACCGGAGCGGCAACCTCGCGTACGCCCGCCTGCTGGCGCTGCTCGCCCGGACCATGCTCAGGGCCCTGCGCGAGCACCGCGCGAAGCCCAGGCAGCGGGCGCCGCATCCGGCTACTTGAGCGTGGCCGACGTCAGGCCGGCCTGGATCTGCCGTTGGAAGGACAGGTAGACCACCAGCATCGGGATCATCGCGATGGTCACGCCGGCGAACAGCACGGGCAGGTCGGTCTCGTAGCCCATCTGGTACTGCAGCTGGATCAGGCCCTGGGTCAGCATGTAGCGCTCGGGGTCCGAGCCGGTCTGCGGCTGCATCAGCACCGAGGGCAGGATGTACTGGTTCCACTGGCCCAGGACGTTGAAGATCCCGACGCTGATCAGGCCGGGCCGGGCCATCGGGAGCATCACCTGGAAGAAGATCCGGGTGTCGGAGGCCCCGTCGATCACCGCCGCCTCGTGCACGGCCGTGGGCAGCGTCCGGAAGAAGGAGTGCATGAAGAAGACGGTGAACGGCATCGAGTACGCGACGTACACCAGGATCAGGCCCTGGTAGGTGTTGAGCATGTCGAAGCGCTTGACCATGAAGAACAGCGGGACGAGCGCCAGGAAGACGGGGAACATGGCCCCGCTGACGAAGAAGTAGTAGACGACCCGGTTGCCCGGGAAGGGGTAGCGGGCCAGCACGTACGCGGCCATCGAGCCCAGCAGCATGGTCAGCGGGACCGAGAAGGCCATCACGATCAGCGTGTGGGCGAAGTAGTCGCCGATGCCCTTGTCCCAGGCCCGGGAGAACGCGTCGAAGTGCCAGTTCGAGGGCCAGCTGAGGGCCGAGCCCCCGATCTGCGCGTCCGTCTTGAACGACCCGAGGGCCAGCCAGACGAGCGGCAGCACGATCAGCACCGCCCAGACGGCGAGGAAGCCGTGGGAGAAGACGTTCAGCGCCGTCCCGTCGGAGCCCCGCCCGGCGCCCGGCGCGGAGCGGCCGCCGCCGCCCCCGGGCTTCTCGGCCGAGGACTCGCCCGGCGCCTTGATCACTGTGGTCATGGTGGTCTCCCGCTCAGAACTCGATGCGCTCGCGGCGGGTGGCGCGCAGCGTGACGACGGAGAGGATCATGGTCAGCAGGAGCATCACCACGCCCATGGCGCAGGCGTAGCCGCTCTTGCCGAAGTAGAGGAAGTTGCGCATCAGGACCGTGGCCATGACCTCGCTGTGGTGGTCGGGCCCGCCGCCGAACTGGCCCGAGGTCATCGTCGAGACCAGCACGAACATGTCCATGGCGGCGATGCCGAGGTAGACCGCGGAGGTCTGCACGGTGTCCCACAGCAGGGGCAGCGTGACCTTCAGGAAGGTCTGGGCGCGCCCCGCGCCGTCGAGGAGGGCGGCCTCGTAGATGTCCTTCGGTACGGACTGCATGGCCGCCGAGAACAGCACGAGGTAGAAGCCGACCCCGTGCCAGACGACCACGAGCAGCAGGCACCACAGGACGAGGTCGGGCTCGTTGAGCCATTCGACGGGGTGGCCGGGGTCGACCAGGCCCAGGCGGGTGAGGAAGCCGTTGAGCAGGCCGCCCTCGTCGCTGCGGTACACGGCGCCGAAGAGGACGGCGAGGATGGCCAGGGAGAGGACCTGCGGGAAGAAGTAGACGATCTTGTACACGGAGGAGCCGCGCACGCCCCTCACCCCGCCGGCCCCGCTGCGCCCTCCCGCGTTCACCATGAAGGCGAAGAAGAGGGCCAGCAGGATGGTGACGGTCGGGACGAACACCAGGAGCAGCAGGTTGTGCCACAGGGCGCCGCGGAAGACCTCGTCCTTCATCAGGGCCGTGTAGTTGTCCCAGCCCACGAAGTTGAACGTGGGCGACTGGCCGGACCAGTCGGTGAAGGAGTAACCGAAGGTCTGGACGTACGGCCAGATGACGAACGTGAGGTACAGCGCGAGCGGCAGGACGAGGAAGCCGGTGATGAAGCCGATCCGTCCTCGGGTCCGGTCTACGTGGCTCATGGGGTCCGTCCCTGACGTCAGCTGCGGCGGTTGTTCTTCGCGTTCGGGTCCTTGGCGGCCTTGTCCACCGCGGCCTGGGCCCGCTTGATCCACTCCTTCGGCTGGATGCGCTTGGCCATCAGCTCATTGGAAGCGTTCTGGATCTCGTTGTCCATTTCGCTGTACCAGTCGGGGTAGAGGTAGTTGAACGTGTTCGCCCCGGCGGCCTTGACGGCGGCCACGGCCGACTGGGTGCCCGGGCGCAGCTTGACGCCCGGGTCGACGCCGTCCTTGACGACGGTGAGGGAGTTGGCCTGCTGGGCGAAGAGGGTCGACCATTCGCGCGACAGCATGGTGCGCAGGAACTCCAGGCCGGCGGGCTTGTTCGCGGCCTTCTCGGGGACGATGAAGGGCTCGCCCGCGCCCGCCCGGATGGCCTCGAAGGGCAGCTTGCTGTCGGCCAGCAGCGGCACGGGCAGGAACTTCATGTCGAAGTCGTCGGGGGTCTGCTTGAGCTGCTCGTTCTCCAGCCAGGAGCCGGAGGGGATGAAGGCCGCCTTGTACTGGTTCCAGGCGGTCTGGGACTCGGTGTGCGTCAGGCCGTTGGTGCCGGCCATGAGCAGGCCCTTCTCCACGATCTCGTAGACGGCCTCGACCGCGGCGAGGGCGGCGGGATTGCCCTCGAAGGCGTTCGGCTCGAGGTTGTCGATGGCCTTCATGGCCTCCAGACCGCCCTTCTTGGCGATCAGGTCCATGATGACGACGTTGATGTAGTACGGGTACTTGCCCTGGTGGGCGAGGCCGCCGATGCCGGCGTCGCGGGCTTTGGTGCAGATGTCGAGGAACTGGTCCCAGGTCTTCGGCTCGGTCCAGCCCTTCTCCTTGAAGAGCTTGCCGGAGTACCAGAAGCCGTACACGGTGTAGACGTAGTAGAGGGCGACGAACTTGCCGCCCTGGGTGCCCTGTTCGATGGTGCCGGGGATCAGGGAGTCGCGGACCTTCCTGTTCGGGTCGTCGAGCGAGGGGGCGTCGAGGACCGGTGTGAGGTCGGCGAGCTGGCCGCCCTTGGCCAGGACGTCGATCTTGATCTGCTGGGCGCCGGAGTCGTCGACGACGTCCGGCGGGTTGCCGCCGTTGAAGCGGGGCTGGAGCTTGGCGGCGATCTCCTGGGTGCCCAGGTGGGAGCTGGTGGTGCCCCATTTCTTGTCGAAGGCGGCCTCCCAGGCCTTCGCGTAGTCGTCGCCGAACCCGCCCTTGAAGACGACGACGTCCAGCTTGCCGTTCTTGGCTACGCCGAACGGGTTCTCCTTGGTCACCGCGGCCTTGTCCGGGCCCTTCGCGGTCGCCTCACCGCCGGAGGCGCAGGCGGACAGGAAGCCCATCGTCGGCACCGAGACAAGTCCGAGTGCTGCGGAGCGCTTGATCAGGTCACGGCGCCCGAGGCCCTCACCAGTGGATCCCATGCTCATGTCCTCGCCTTCGTCAGAAGTGTGAAGGAAGCCGGAGATCACGGCGGTTTCCGCCCGTGCGGACGCCGCCGCAGGTCCCCGCCCCTCCCCCCGGTCCGGGGCCGCTGCACCGCGGTGGGCCGGACGCGCACAGGTATAGTCCACTCCCGTTCATGTGAGCAAGATCATGCACAGCCATGTCTGTCAGCTTTTCCGAGTTGAGACCTCCCCGAAACCCGGCTCCGCCTCCCGGACGCGCGAAAGGGCCGTACCCCCCTCTGGGGGATACGGCCCTTTCTGGCGCGATCTCGCGCCCGATCCGTGTTTAGCCGCGGATCAGGTTGCGGAGCACGTACTGCATGATGCCGCCGTTGCGGTAGTAGTCCGCCTCACCGGGGGTGTCGATGCGGACGACCGCGTCGAACTCCACGCCGGAGTCGGTGGTGACCTTCACGGTGCGCGGGGTGGTGCCGTTGTTCAGCTCCTCCACACCGGTGATGGAGAAGGTCTCCTCGCCGGTCAGGCCCAGGGAGGCCGCGGAGGCGCCCTCGGGGAACTGCAGCGGCAGAACGCCCATGCCGATCAGGTTCGAGCGGTGGATGCGCTCGTAGGACTCGGCGACGACGGCCTTGACGCCGAGCAGCGCGGTGCCCTTGGCCGCCCAGTCGCGGGACGAGCCGGAGCCGTACTCCTTGCCCGCCAGGATGACCAGCGGGATGCCGGCGGCCTGGTAGTTCTGGGAGGCGTCGTAGATGAAGGAGACCGGGCCGCCCTCGACGGTGAAGTCGCGGGTGAAGCCGCCCTCGGTGCCCGGCGCGATCTGGTTGCGCAGGCGGATGTTGGCGAACGTACCGCGGATCATGACCTCGTGGTTGCCGCGGCGGGAACCGTACGAGTTGAAGTCGCGGCGCTCGACGCCGTGCTCGGTGAGGTACTTGCCGGCCGGGGTGTCGGCCTTGATCGCACCGGCCGGGGAGATGTGGTCGGTGGTGACCGAGTCGCCCAGCTTCGCCAGCACGCGGGCGCCGGCGATGTCGGAGACCGGGGTGGTCTCCATGGTCATGCCCTCGAAGTACGGGGGCTTGCGCACGTAGGTCGACTGCGGGTCCCACTCGAAGGTGTTGCCGGTCGGGATCGGCAGCGCCTGCCACTGGGCGTCGCCCGCGAAGACGTCCTGGTAGGACTTGTTGAACATGTCCTCGCCGATGGCGTTGGCCACGACGTCGTTGACCTCGGCCTCGGAGGGCCAGATGTCCTTGAGGAAGACCGGGTTGCCCTCGGTGTCGGTGCCGATGGCGTCCTTGGTGATGTCCACCTTCATGGAACCCGCGATGGCGTACGCGACGACCAGCGGCGGGGAGGCCAGGTAGTTCATCTTGACGTCGGGGTTGATGCGGCCCTCGAAGTTGCGGTTGCCCGAGAGGACCGAGGTGACCGCGAGGTCGTGCTCGTTGATCGCCTTCGAGATCTCCTCGTCCAGCGGACCGGAGTTGCCGATGCAGGTGGTGCAGCCGTAGCCGACCAGGTTGAAGCCGATCTTGTCCAGGTACGGCGTGAGGCCGGCCTTGTCGAAGTAGTCGGTGACGACCTTCGAGCCCGGGGCCAGGGTGGTCTTGACCCACGGCTTGCGGGTCAGGCCCTTCTCGACCGCCTTCTTGGCCACGAGCGCCGCGGCGACCATGACGTAGGGGTTCGAGGTGTTGGTGCAGGAGGTGATCGCGGCGACGGTGACGGCGCCGTGGTCGATCTCGAAGGAGGAGCCGTCGGCCAGGGTGACCAGGGTGGGCTTCGACGGGGCGCCGGCGGAGATCGCCGGGGCGTCGGAGGCCGGGAAGGACTCCTTGCCCGCCTCGTCGACCTCGTCGACGTAGTTGCGGACGTCCTGGGCGAACTGCTCGGCGGCGTTGGCCAGGACGATGCGGTCCTGCGGGCGCTTCGGGCCGGCGATGGACGGGACGACCGTGGACAGGTCCAGCTCGAGCTTCTCGGAGAAGTCCGGCTCGGCCTTCGGGTCGAGCCACAGGCCCTGCTCCTTGGCGTACGCCTCGACGAGCGCGACCTGCTGCTCGGAGCGGCCGGTGAGCTTGAGGTACTTCAGCGTCTCGTCGTCGATCGGGAAGATCGCGGCGGTGGAGCCGAACTCCGGGGACATGTTGCCGATGGTGGCGCGGTTGGCGAGCGAGGTGGCGGCGACGCCCTCGCCGTAGAACTCGACGAACTTGCCGACGACGCCGTGCTTGCGCAGCATCTCGGTGATCGTGAGCACCAGGTCGGTGGCGGTGGTGCCGGTCGGCAGCTCGCCGGTCAGCTTGAAGCCGACGACGCGCGGGATCAGCATGGAGACCGGCTGGCCGAGCATCGCGGCCTCGGCCTCGATGCCGCCGACGCCCCAGCCGAGGACGCCGAGGCCGTTGACCATGGTGGTGTGCGAGTCGGTGCCGACCAGGGTGTCCGGGTACGCCACGCCGTTACGGACCATGACGGTGCGGGCCAGGTGCTCGATGTTCACCTGGTGGACGATGCCGGTGCCGGGCGGGACGACCTTGAACTCGTCGAAGGCGGTCTGGCCCCAGCGCAGGAACTGGTAGCGCTCCTTGTTGCGGCCGTACTCCAGCTCGACGTTCTGGGTGAACGCGTCCGGGGTGCCGAACTTGTCGGCGATGACGGAGTGGTCGATGACCAGCTCGGCCGGGGCCAGCGGGTTGATCTTGGACGGGTCGCCGCCGAGCGCCTTCACGGCCTCGCGCATGGTGGCGAGGTCCACGACACAGGGGACGCCGGTGAAGTCCTGCATGATCACGCGGGCCGGCGTGAACTGGATCTCCTGGCTCGGCTGGGCCTGCGAGTCCCAGCCGCCGAGGGCCCGGATGTGGTCGGCGGTGATGTTCGCGCCGTCCTCGGTGCGGAGCAGGTTCTCCAGCAGCACCTTCAGGCTGTAGGGAAGGCGGGCCGAGCCCTCAACCTTGTCCAGCCGGAAGATCTCGTACGACTCGTCGCCCACCTGCAGCGTGCTGCGGGCGTCGAAGCTGTTCGCCGACACGACAGTCTCCTTCATGCATGAAATTCGCGCGTATAACCGCAATCCTGCCGCCACGCCCTGGCGCCAATCCGTTAAGGTAAGGCTAAGTTAGGTAGTCCTTACCGGCAGGGGCGGCTGCGGTACGCCTTCGGCAGATATCTCGATGTCGAGATAACTCTAGTGCATTGCCGCGCCGTGGTCATGCGCGGCATGGCGGGAAACCCGGTTGCCGGGCCGCGGCGGCACTGCGAGGGTCGCCCGCATGCCCACTTCACCTGCTCTTACCTCTACCTTCACCTCGTACGACGGCACCGAGCTGGCCTACCGCGTGACGGCCGGGCCGGCCGCCGCGGACGCGCCGGCCCTGATCTGCCTGCCCGGGGGCCCGATGCGCGACTCCGAGTACTTCGGCGACCTCGGCGGGCTCGCCGAGCACCGCCGCCTGATCAAGCTGGACCTGCGCGGAACGGGCGGCTCCGCGGTGCCGGCGGACCCGGCCACGTACCGCTGCGACCGGCTGGTCGACGACGTGGAGGCCCTGCGGGTCCACCTCGGGCTGGACCGGATGGACGTCCTGGCCCACAGCGCCGGCGCGAACCTGGGCGCCCTGTACGCGGCCCGGCACCCGCAGCGCGTCGGCCGGCTGGCCCTGATCACCCCGAGCGTCATGGCCGCCGGCATCGGGATCGGCGGCGAGCTGCGGCTGGAGACGGCACGGCTGCGGGCGGACGAGCCGTGGTTCGCGGAGGCGTTCGCGGCCCTGGAGCGGATCGTCGCGGGCGAGGGCGGCGCGGCCGAGTGGAAGGCGGCCGCGCCCTTCTTCCACGGGCGCTGGGACGAGGCGGCGCAGCGGCTCGCCGCCGATGGCGACGCCCACAAGAACCAGGAGGCCGGGGCCGTCTTCGGCAGCGAGGGCGCCTGGGACCCGGCGGCCCTGCGCGCCGCCCTCGCCCGCTTCGAATCGCCGGTCCTGGTCCTCGCCGGCGACGTCGACGTGCAGGGTCCGGTGTCGGTGATGGCGCAGTACGCCGGCCTGTTCCCGAACGCGGCCCTCGTCGTCCAGCCCGGCGCCGGCCACTTCCCCTGGCTCGACGACCGAGCCGCCTTCACGGCAGCCACGGCCTCCTTCCTGGGCTGACCCCCGGCCCCCGCCAAGGCCGCCGCCGACAACACCAGCCCCGCCGGCGCCCGCGCAGCCGGGTCCGGCAACTCCAGCCACGCCGGCGCTCCGAAGCCGGGGTCCGGGCATTCCGGCCCCGCCGGCGCTTGAGGCGCGGGGTCCGGGGCGGAGCCCCGGCAACCCCGGCTCCGCCAGTCTTCGCAGCCGGGGTCCGGGCACTCCAGCCCGCCGGCGTTCAGGCGCGGGTTGGGGCGGAGCCCCAGCAACCCCGACTCCGCGCCGCCTTCGCAGCCGGGGTCCGGGCACTCCAGCCTCGCCGGCGTTTGAGGCGCGGGGTTTGGGGCGGCGCCCCAAGGAACCCGGCTCCGCCGGGCACCGGGCTCTGCCCGGACCCTCCCCCAGACTCCGTCCGGGGGACCCCCACTCAAACGCCGGCGAGGCTGAACATGTCGGACTCCCGTCATGGAGGCAGGGCCACAAGGCCAGCGCCGGTCGGGCCACGTGAGACAGCACCCCGGGGCACCACCGGCGCCCTTCGAAGCCGAGGGTCGGCAAATTCAGCCTCGCCGGCGCTTGAGGCGCGGGGTCTGGGGCAGCACCCCAGAAAACCCGGGCACCACCACCTGCCTTCGAAGCGAGGGGTCGACAAATCCAGCCCCGCCGGCGATTGAGGCGCGCGGTCCGGGGCGGAGCCCAGGGAACCCGGCGGCGGCGCCGCGCTTCCGGAGCCGCGGCTCGGCAAGCTCAGCCCCGCCGGCGCTTGAGGCGCCGGGGTCAGGGGCGTTGGGACGACGTGCGGGGCGTCAGGGTGGTCGGGACGGGGGCCGGCGGCGTCGGGGCGGCGTGCGGCGGCTCGACCAAGGCGACGAGGGCAGCCACGGCCCGCTCGGCCAGCAGCTCCGGCTCCAGGCTCAGCGTCGTCACCGCCGGCTCCCCCACCCCGTACCCGGGATCCTCACTCGCGCACACGAGCAGCAACTCCCCCGGCACCCGCAACCCGTGCCGCGCGGCAGCCGCCAGCACCTGCCGCCCGCCCGGGTCGTACACGCAGTGGACGGCGTCGGGCCGCCGTCCGGGCGGCGCCGCGAACACGGAGTCGAAGGCGTGCCCCGCCGCGTCCTCCGGGTCGAAGGGGACCACCACCGCCGGCATGCCCCGCTCTGCGCACCACCGCCGGTACGCCGCACCGACGGCCTCGGTGTAGTGCTCCCGCCCATACGCGGCGTGCAGCGCAATGCGCCGGGCCCCGGCACCGGCCAGATGGTCCAGCACCTCCCGCGTGGCGGCCTCGTGGTCGTTGTCCACCCACACGTCCCCGGGCCGCGGATCCGGCGGCCGCCCGTCGAAGACCACCGGCAGCCCGCGCGCCCGCAGGGCCGCCAGCACCGGATCCCCGGCCGGGCTGTCGAGCAGCAGCATCCCGTCGACGGCCAGGGTGTGCCACAGCGGCTCGGCACCCCGCTCGGCCGGCAGCACGGTCAGCGCGTAGCCGCGGGCGTGCGCGGCGGCCGTGGCCGCGGTCAGCAGCCGGGAGAAGTAGGCGATTTCGACGAAGTTCCAGGCCGAGCCCGCGTACGTGGTGACGGCAAGGCCGAGGTTGCGGGTCCGGGGTCCGCGCCGGGCGGCGCTGTACCCGAGGGCCGCCGCCACCTCCCGTACCCGGCGCCGGGTGGAGTCGCCGAGCCGCCCGGTCCCCGTCAGGGCGTGGGAGACCGTCGCCGTGGAAACCTCCGCGGCGCGCGCGATGTCGGCGATGGTCGGTCCGGGCCCTGGCACGGGGCCATCGTACGGATTTCGTCGGCGCGGACGGGTTCTGGTTAACCCGTTAATCACCCAGGGTCCACCTACCGAACCCTGACGTCTGGAGTGGCCCATGACGGCTTCAGCCTCATCCTCATCCTCAGATTCCGCTTCCGCTTCCTCCCCCGCCCGCCTCTCCCGCCGCCGCCTCCTCACGGCCACAGCAGCCACCGCAGCCACCGGCGCGGCGGGCCTGCTCGGCGCGGCTCCCGCGGCCGCGGCCCCCTCGACCGGCCGCGGTTCGGCCGCGATGGTGATCCACAACGCCCGCGTCTTCACGGGAACCGGCACCGCGGCCCCGGTCGAGGCGGTCGCGGTCGGCCGGGACGGGAAGATCCTCGCCACCGGGACCGACGCGGCCGTACGCCGCCACGCCGGCCGGGACACCGAGGTGGTCGACGCCCGCGGCGCCACGGTGATGAGCGGCATCCACGACGGCCACGTCCACCCGCTCGGCGCCGGCGACCGCTCCCTGCGCCCTTCGCTGGAGGGCGCCGAGACCACCGTGGCGCAACTCCAGGAGCTGCTGACGGGATTCCTCGCCGACACCGGCGGCGCGGAGGCCGAGCCGGACCGCTGGCTGGTGGTGGAGGACTGGAACCCGGTCGGGCTCCTGCCGGCGGGCACCGCGGCGCACCACACGATGCTGGACGCCCTGCCGACCCGCCGGCCGGTGGTCCTCGTCGGCGGCGACGGGCACAACCTGTGGGCCGGCCGGCGGGCCCTGGACATCGCCGGGATCACGGCCGACACCCCCGATCCGGTCGGCGGCCGGATCGTGAAGGGCGCGGACGGTCAGCCGACGGGCGTCCTCAAGGACGACGCCCAGGACCTGGTCAAGCGGCACGTGCCGGAGCCGTCCACGGCCGAGCTCGTCGCGGCCTGCGCGAAGGTGCTGGAGCTGGCGGCGGCGTCCGGGGTGACCACGATGATGGACGCCCTCGTGGGCCGGCACGAGCTGCTGCTCTACCGCGCCCTGGCCGAGGGCCGCAGCCTCCCGCAGCGGATCGTGCCCGCGATCCGGCTGGACGCCGAGCAGACCCGGGACCCGGCGGCCGCCCTCGCGTACGCGCGCGGGCTGCGACGGGAGTTCCAGGGGGTGCCGGGGCTCCGGTTCGGGACGGCCAAGGTGTTCCTGGACGGGGTCATCGAGTACCCCGCGCAGACGGCCGCCCTGCTGGAGCCGTACCTCGACGGCAACGGCAGACCGACCGCGAACCGCGGCGAGCTGTACACCTCGGCGGCGGACTACGGCCGGCTCACCGCGGCCTTCAACCGGGCCGGCTGGCAGATGCACGCCCACGGCCTGGGCGACCGGGCGGTACGTACCGCTCTGGACGGATATGCGTACGCGGCCCGGGAGACCGGACGGCGCGACGCCCGCAATGCGGTGGCGCACCTCCAGCTCGTCGACCCGGCGGACCTGCGGCGGTTCGCGCCCCTGGGCGTCGCGGCGTGCATGCAGCTCCAGTGGGCGGCGCAGGACACCTGGACCATGGAGGCACTGCTGCCGTACATCGGCCCGCAGCGGCACCGCCGGATGTACCCGGCGCGGAGCCTGGAGCGGGCGGGGGCCCGGCTGTCGGGCGGCTCGGACTGGCCGGTGGACGCGTTGCAGGTGTGGAACCAGCTGCGGACCGCGATCGACCGGCAGGGCGCGTACGGTACGGGGCCGCTGTACCCGGAGCTGGAGGGGCTCGGCCGGAGCTCGGTGCTGCGGATGCACACGGCGGGTACGGCCTGGCAGCTGCGCCAGGACTCCCTGACGGGCACGGTGGAGCCGGGCAAGGAGGCGGACCTGGTGCTCCTGGACCGGGACGTGACCCGCTGTCCTGTGGCCGACATCAGCGGGACCGGGGTGCGGCTGACGCTGGTCGGCGGCCGGGTGGTGCACGACGCCGGGTCGGCGGCGGGGCGCGCGGCCGCGAGCCGTGCGGCCCGTGCGGCCGCCGCCCCGCGACCGGCCTCGTACGCGGCGGTCCACGGCGGCCGCCACCGCGCCTGCGGCTGCACGACCGGCAGCGGGCACTGAGGGGAGTCCCCCGCCCGTCCCCCCGCCGGCCTACTTGGCGAGCCCGTGCCGCGCCGCCCAGCCGTTGACGGCGGCCGCGATCTCCTCGGGCCGGTCCTCCGGGCACAGGTGGGCCGCCTGCCCGCAGTACTCGGTCTCCAACGCGGCGATGTTCTCCTCGCACCAGGCGGTCAGAGCCGGGCCGACCATCAGGGCGGGCGAACCGTCGAAGGTCAGCAGCAGCTTGGGCACGTCCGCACTCGCCGCGAGCCAGGTGTCGTACGCCTCCACGCGGTCGACGACGTCGGCCGGTTCGCCGCCGAGTGGCATCGACCGGGCCCACTGGAGCATGGGCAGGCGGCTCTCGCGGGTCGGGTAGGGGGCGGCGTAGACGGCGCGGTCGGTCTCGTCGATCCCGGTCAGGACCGTCTGCCCGATGCTGTCCTCGATGAAGAGGTTCCGGTCCAGGACCATCTCCTCGCCGACGCCCGGGGTACGCAGCGCCTCGAACCGGGCGCGGGCGCCCTCGGGGTACTCCTCCCAGGTCATCGGCCGCAGGATCGTTTCCATGAAGGCGATCCCGCGGACGCGGCCGGGGTGCCGGGCGGCCCGGTCGAAGGCGAGGGCCCCGCCCCAGTCCTGGCCGACGAGGACCACGTCGGCCAGGCCGAGGGCGTCGAACCAGGCGTCCAGGTAGCGGGCGTGGTCGGCGAACCGGTAGGCGCCGCCGGGCTTGCCGGAGCGGCCCATGCCGATGAGGTCCGGCGCCAGGAGGCGGACCCGGCCCTCGTCCACCCCCTCGATCCGGGGCAGGACGCCCCGCCAGAGGTGGGAGGAGGTGGGGTTGCCGTGCAGGAAGACGAAGACGGTCGCGGCGTCCGCCGCGCCGCGCTCCTCGTAGTACATCGTCGAGTCGAGAACGCCGACCGTGGCCATGGGAGCCCCCTCGGATCAGTTGGTGCATCAGGTGGGTGCATCAATTAGTGAACCTAACGTTCGTGGCACGAACGAAATTACATCGTTAGTCGCACCAACACAAGGGTCGATACCATCCCCGCATGAGCACCGAGGAGCACGAGACCGTTCCGGCGCGCCTGCGCGAGCTGCCCAGCCGCCTGCTGGCACAGGCCGCCACCCACGCCCAGCGCCTGGTGGCCGAGCAGCTGACCGCCGTGGACGCCCGCACCTGGCACTACGCGACCCTGGTGGCGCTGGACGCGTACGGCCCCGCCAGCCAGGCCGGCCTGAGCAGCCGCACCGGCATCCACCGCAGCGACCTGGTCGCCGTCATCAACGAACTCGCCGGAAGCGGGCTGGTGGAGCGGGCCCCCGACCCCGCCGACCGCAGGCGCAACACGGTCTCCCTCACCGCGGCCGGGCGGGGCCGACTGCGTCGGCTGGAGCAACTCCTCGACACGGCACAGGAGGAGCTTCTGTCCCCTTTGTCCGCATCGGAGCGCACGCAGCTCATCCATCTCCTCGGCCGCATCGTGGACCACCACGCAGCCACGACGGCACCAACGATGACACCGATGCCGCAAACCACCCCTGACGCCCCATAAGGCCCACAACCCGCACCCCTCACCACCCGTCCGCCACGCCCGTTTCGGATCTCATCTCATATCTGAGATACGGTGCACCCCATGGCAGACGACTACCTCGTACGCATCGGCAAGCTCATCCGTGACGCCCGGCAACACCGTGGCTGGACGCAGAGTCAGCTCGCGGACGCCCTGGGCACCAGCCAGAGCGCCGTGAACCGCATCGAGCGCGGCAACCAGAACATCAGCCTTGAGATGATCGCCCGAATCGGTGAAGCGCTCGACAGCGAGATCGTCTCCCTGGGCTACGCCGGCCCGATGCACCTGCGCGTCGTCGGCGGCCGCCGCCTGTCCGGCGCGATCGACGTCAAGACGAGCAAGAACGCCTGTGTGGCACTGCTCTGCGGCTCCCTCCTCAACAAGGGCCGCACGGTGCTGCGCCGGGTCGCCCGCATCGAGGAGGTCTACCGCCTCCTGGAGGTCCTGAACTCCATCGGTGTCCGCACCCGCTGGATCAACGACGGCGTCGACCTCGAACTGATCCCGCCGGCCGACCTCGACATGGACGCCATCGACGCGGAGGCGGCCGTACGGACCCGGAGCATCATCATGTTCCTGGGCCCGCTGCTGCACCGGATGGACCAGTTCCGCCTGCCGTACGCGGGCGGCTGCGACCTCGGCACCCGCACCATCGAGCCGCACATGATCGCCCTGCGCCGCTTCGGCCTGGACATCACCGCGACCGAGGGCATCTACCACGCCAAGGTCGAGGCCGGCGTCAGCCCGGACCGCCCGATCGTGCTGACCGAGCGCGGGGACACGGTCACCGAGAACGCCCTCCTGGCTGCGGCCCGGCACGACGGCGTCACCGTCATCCGCAACGCCTCCTCCAACTACATGGTCCAGGACCTGTGCTTCTTCCTGGAGGCACTCGGCGTACGGGTCGACGGCGTCGGCACCACCACCCTCACGGTGCACGGCGTCCCGAACATCGACGTGGACGTGGACTACTCCCCCTCCGAGGACCCGGTCGAGGCGATGAGCCTGCTCGCGGCCGCGGTGGTCACGGAGTCGGAGCTGACGATCCGCCGGGTCCCGATCGAGTTCATGGAGATCGAGCTCGCTGTCCTGGAGGAGATGGGCCTCGACCACGACCGCTCCCCGGAGTACTTCGCCGACAACGGCCGCACCCGCCTGGTCGACCTGACGGTCCGTCCCTCGAAGCTCGAGGCGCCGATCGACAAGATCCACCCGATGCCGTTCCCCGGGCTGAACATCGACAACGTCCCGTTCTTCGCGGCCATCGCGGCCACGGCCCAGGGCAAGACCCTGATCCACGACTGGGTCTACGACAACCGCGCCATCTACCTCACGGACCTCAACCGCCTCGGCGGCCGCCTCCAACTCCTGGACCCCCACCGCGTCCTGGTCGAGGGCCCCACCCGCTGGCGCGCGGCAGAAATGATGTGCCCCCCGGCCCTCCGCCCGGCGGTGGTCGTCCTCCTGGCGATGATGGCCGCCGAAGGCACCTCGGTCCTGCGCAACGTCTACGTCATCAACCGCGGCTACGAAGACCTCGCCGAACGCCTCAACTCGGTCGGCGCCCAGATCGAGATCTTCCGCGACATCTAGGCACAGGGACCGTCGACGCAAGCCCTCCCCCGACGCAGGCCCCGCCGTTCTCGCCCCCGAGAGCGGCGGGGTCTGCGTCTGCGTCTTCGTCCTGTCTACCGGCCGCCGAGTGCCCGGTCGACGAAGTGGCGTGCCTCGGCAGGGGTGTAGCCGAGTTTCAGCATGCGGTCGAGGCCCGTGAGGACCAGTTGAGCTGCGATGTCGCGCCCCCAGGTGTTGCCCTGCTCCCCGGAGCGCTCGGGGTCGGACGGGTCGTCCGCGCTCCACTCGTAGAGCTTCTCCACGCCGAGGTCGTACAGGAGGATGCCGTGTTCGCGGAAGACCGTTCCGGCCACGCGGGCGACGGCCTCGAAGCGGGTCGGGGCCTCGATCCCGCATTTCAGGCCCGGGTACTGCCCCCAGACCAACGGGTCGTACGTACAGCCCTCGGGCGGTGCCGCGGCCAGAGCGGTGAAGGCCTCGGGGAGGCTGCGGTCGGCGCGGCCGTAGCCGGGCCATGGGTCGACGAGCGTGAACGTGTGGATCACGGGGCCTCGCGGTGTCGAGCCGGATGTTCTTCGGCTCAGGATGCAGGGCGACACTGACAACGCCGGGGCGTTGGAACCGGTCGGGCCTCCGTCAGGGCTGGAGCGGGAGCGGCGGGGGCAGGGTGGTGAGAGTGCGGTCCGGGGTGTTTGCGGCGTAGGCCTCGCGGGTCGGGTAGAGGTGCCAGGTGCCGTCCCGGCGGGCGGCCACCGGGTCCGGCCAGTACTCGTCCGGTTCCGGGTCGACGACGTGGGTGGTGTGCGTGGTCACGTCGTGGATGACCAGGGAGAGGACGTCCGCCAGGATGCCCATCGCGGAGTGGCCCTGGCGGGGGTGGTCGGCCGGGCCCACCATCTCCACGACGTAGTACCGGTCGTCCACCCAGTACCCGGTCTCGTCCAGGAACGTCGGCGCCTCGACCCGGACGCCGTCCACCCACAGCATCACCCCGGAGTACCGGCTCTCCACGACCACCGCCCGGTGGCGGTCGTCGGCGGTGAAGTCCGCGCGCATCCCGAGCGAGGTGTGGCAGTCCACGAAGCTGCTGCACGCACCCGCCACCGGGCCGTGCCGCTCCCGGCGCGCCTCGCCCGGCGCGGGCGGGACGGGGTCCAGGGAGCAGGTCTCGGGCGCCCGGCAGGAGCGGTCGATGCGGCGGTTGCAGCCGAGGCCCAGGGCCGCGAAGTCGCGCGGTGCCAGGCGGGAGAGGACCTCGCCCAGCCGTTCGCGGTACGCGTCCTCGCCGAGCATGATGCGCAGCTCGTCGGCGTTCGCCCACCACATCTGCGCCGTCAGCGCCTCGGGGGAACGGCGCAGCCATGCCTGCCAGTCCGCCATGCGGCCCCATGCCTTGACCAGGTCGGGGGGAGGGGTCTCGTCCGGCTCCGCCTGCGATTCCCTCCCCTGCGCCGGCTCCTTGGAACCGCCTTCTTCGGCGCTGGTCTGTGCGGTGCTGTGTCTCCTGCGTCGGCGCCACATGGCGTACCACCCCCGGGGGCCGATCGTAGGTGGCCCGGGGGCCGGGGCGCCCGTCAATTGTCCGCCGGTGGCGTGCGGCTCCACGGCAGGCGGCCCGCCTCGCCCGTCGGGGTGAATGTCGGGGCGGCTCGCCCGTACGGGCACCCCCGCACGCGATCATGAGCAGCGCATGCGACCGCGTGCGCCGGAGGCTCTCGAAGGGCAGGATCCATGGCCGACAGGATCAGCATCGACAGCAACGTCTGCATCGGCAGCAGCCAGTGCGCGCTGAGAGCGCCGGGGGTGTTCACCAGCGACGACGACGGGTTCGGGATGGTGATCCCCGGCCGCGAGGACGGTGCGGGCGAGCCGATGCTGAAGGAGGCCGCCCGGGCATGTCCCGTACAGGCGATCACCCTTCCGGGCGAGTGACCTCCGGCTGGCTGCCGCCGGAGCAGTTCGCGGAGACCCTCCCCAAGGCCTCCGCCTTCGCCTGCCTGTTCTTCACCGACGAGCACGAACGCCCGGTGCAGCTGCACGCGGTGTACTCGCGCAGCCACCCGTGGCAATGGCCCGGCGGCTGCATGGACGAGGGCGAGCGCCCCTGGGAGACCGCCCTGCGCGAGTGCCGGGAGGAGACCGGCATCGTGTACGGGGGTCCCCCGCGGCTGCTGGCCACGGTCTTCGGCCTGCCGGGCAGGAAGTGGCCGCTGAGCACGGTCGGCTTCGTCTTCGACGGGGGCCGGCTCACCGCCGACCGGATCAGGGCCATCACCCTCAACCCGGCCGAGCACGACGAGGTACGGGCCCTGGCGCCGGAGGAATGGCGCACCCTGATGCCGGCGCGGGACTTCGAGCGCCTGGAGGCGGTCATGCGGGCCCGGCGGACCGGGGTGGCCGCGTACTTCGACACCTGGGACTGGGGGGAGGACGGCGGGGACTGACACCCCCCGCCCTCTACGTCGCCTCAGCCCGCCGCCCCGAGCCCCTCCGGGAGGGCGGCCACCACCAAGGCGACGGCTTCCTCCGGCGTCTCGGTGCGCGCGACCGCGGATGACATACCCGACCGGCCTCTTCCCGAACTCCTCGGCACCGTTGGAGAACCAGAGATCGAAGTGGCTGTTGACCGGCATCAGCCGGCGGGGCACCGGCTGGGCGTACGCCGCCGCCAGCAGCGCGTGGGGGCGCGGGTGCCGGTCGTACGGCGGCATGTGGATGCGGTCGAGCTTGACGCGCCACGCCAACTCGACGACACCGAACGGCTCCCGCTCGTGGAGGAGGGCCCAGGGTCTGAACCGGACGAACGGGGCGTGCTCCTGGGTCTCCACGAGCCCCGCGCCGCCCGTCCACGCCGCCGTCGCCCTGACCACCCCGGCCAGGTCCGCGGTCCACCCACAGCCCAGGCGCGTGCCGTTGACCTGGAGGTTCACCTGGAAGGTCCGCGGTCCGGCGGGCGGATACACCATCACGCGCCGACCGCTCCCCGCGGCGACCAACTCCGCGAGGCGACCCCACTTCGCGTCCGACTCGGGCAGGGCGAGCCCGAGCCCCTCGGCGCCGGAAGGGTTTGCCGGGTCGCGGCGTCCGGTGCGGTGCCTCGCAAGGCGGAGGGCCTCGGCTCGTACTGGACGTACTTGCGAGGTCCGACAACGCGGCGAGGTGCCGTGCCTGGGGGCACCTCCCAGCGGTAGCCGGGGGAGCGTCGCGACCCGGTGAACCTTTCCGGTCGCAGCACTAGTGCGTCCCCTCGGCCACGGCTCCCGTCACGCCGGTGTGCGTGCCGTGCAGGGTCGGCGCCGCGGCCTCGTCGACCACCGCGCGGGCGAAGTCGGCCGGGGTGATCCGGGCGTCTGCCCGGGCCGGGGCCAGGGCGTAGCCGCCGGCCGGCACGCCCTCGTGGTCGAAGTCCCCGGCGGGACTGAGCACCGCCCAGTCGAGCCCCGCCGGGGCAGCCGCCCGCAGCGTGTCGGTACCGGCGCCGTGGCCGACGTAGAACTCCCGCCACTCCTGCGGGTACCCGGGGGTGTCCATGAGCAGCTCCCCCGTCTCCGTCGGCAGTACGGAGGCCAGCCCGACCGAGACCAGCCGCCGCACCCCGGCCGCCGGCAGCCCCTCGGCGAGGGCGCGTGCCACGGCGGGGAAGTACGTGCCGGGCGGGGCGGACGGGTCGTACACGGCGACGACGGCCGCGTCGTGCCCGGCGGCGAGGCGGGCCGCGTCCGCCGGGTCGGTGACCGAACCCTCGGCCCGCCCGGCCTCCGTGACGGCGAGCCCGCGGCGCCGCGCCTCTGCCACCACGGCCCGGCCGGTGCGGCCGGAGGCGCCGAACACGATGAGCCTGGGGGCCGGTTCTTCTCTCAGCTGTGTCTGTGTCATGCCGGCGACCCTAGGAGAGGGCCTGGTTACCGATCGGATACCGGCCTAACGTGGCGATCATGACGACGCCGAAGCCCCAGCCCCTGGACCCCGACCTGTTCGACCCCGTCTGCCCGTCGCCCCTGGTGCCGTTCCGTGTGGGCGACAAGTGGGCTGCGTCCGTGCTGCGCTGCCTGGAGGAGGCCCCGCGCCGGTTCTCGGAGCTGAAGGTGCCGCTGCGCGGGATCAGCTCGAAGTCGCTGACCCAGTCGCTGCGGCTGCTGGAGCGGGACGGGTTCGTCGTACGGGAGGAGGCCGGCGGGTATGCGCTCACCCCGCTCGGGCGCGGACTGCTCGGCCAGCTGGACGCGGCGTGCGCGTGGACGCGCGAGCACTGGGACGAGCTGATCGACGCCCGCGAGGCGGGACTGGCGGCCGGGCTCTGACCGCGCGAGGAGAAAATGGCGTGAAACGGGGTCACCGATCGGGGCACGGCGCCCGTACGCTACGGCAGTTCTCGGCAGTTTGATCTTGGCGGCGTGATCTGGGGGCCAGAATGTTCCACCGGCGGGGGTTCGCCTTGGCAGCGGTCGTGGGGGCGGTGGTGCTGCTGGGGAGCGGGTGTCAGGATCCGGCGCCGGCCAAGGCGGACAAGCCGGCCGTCGCCGCGCCGACACCGGTCACGAGCCCTGCGCCGGTCATGCCGGACCTGGTCGGGCAGAAGTTCGCGGATGCCGAGGCCGCCGTGAAGAAGCTGGCCACCACCCCCGTCGAGGCCCGCAGCGCCTACACGGACGTCTCCCTCGCCGGCGACCACGCCCAGTGGGCGGTGTGCTTCCAGACCCCTGCAGCGCAGAGCCCGCTTCCGCCGGGCACCGCCGTCGAGCTCACCCTGGTCGCGCCGGGTACGGCCTGTCCGGCGAAGGCGGGCGCCGCGCTGCAGCCGTCGAAGAGCCCCACCGCCCCCGCCCCCGGGCCGGCGGCCTCGCGGTCCGCCGCCGGCACGACCGGCGGCTCGGGCAGCAGCGGCGGCTCCACCGGAGGCACCGGAGGCAGCGGCAGCAGCGGCGGAAGCGGCGGAAGCGGCGGAAGCGGCGGAAGCGGCAGCGTCAGCTTCAAGAGCTGTGCCGAGGCCCGCGCCGCCGGGGCCGCCCCCATGCGGCGCGGCGAGCCCGGATACAGCCGCAGCCTCGACCGGGACAACGACGGGATCGCCTGCGACAAGTGACCCCGCGGCGGGGCAACGAAACCCCTGGGGGCGGTATTCAGCCTGATGGCCGAGCCTCCCTCGCCCCCGGTCCCGCGGAGCAGGCAGAATCGGCCCGTCGGTACGGTGTCGAGGGGGCGGCCATGGCAGTGGGAGCACACACGGATACGCAGGCGTCGGGCGGCGGCGGTGCGGAGGGCCGTGACGCGCCCTCGCTCGCGGGACTGCCGGTGCTGGGCTCCCTTTTCGACCTGAAGTCGGACTCGCTCGGCACCTACCTGCGCGCCCAGCAGCAGCACGGCGACGTCGTACGGATCACGGCCGGCCCGCCGGGGCTGCGCGCCGAGCTGTACTGCGTCTTCTCCGCGGAGGGCGCGCAGCAGGTCCTGGCCTCGGAATCGGCCAACTTCCGCAAGGACAACTCCTTCTACCAGGAGATCCGGGAATCCTTCGGCAACGGCCTGCTGACCAGCCAGGACGCGGACTACCTGCGCCAGCGGCGGCTGGTGCAGCCGCTGTTCACCAAGCGCCGGGTGGACGGGTACGCGGGGGCCGTCGCCGCCGAGACCCGGGCCACCCTCGCCGCCTGGGAGCAGGCCCCCGGAGGCACCGTGGACGTCTCCGAGGAGATGATGCACCTCGCGCTGCGCGCGGTGGCCCGCATCCTGTTCGGCACCGACGTGGACGCCACCGTCGATGTCGTCGCCCGGTGTTTTCCGGTCATCACCGAGTACGTGCTGCGCCGCGGCTACTCCCCCGCCAACATCCCGCGCAGCTGGCCCACGCCGGGCAACAAGCGGGCGGCCGCCGCGATGGACGAGCTGTACGCGGTGTGTGACCGGATCATCGCCGAGCGCCGCGCCGCCGGTGCGGGGACGACCGGCACGGCGGGCGCCGCCGGCGAGGACCTGCTGACCCTGCTGTCCGCCGCCACGAGCACCGAGGACGCCGCCTTCGACGCCGCCGAGCTGCGCGACCAGGTGCTGATCTTCCTGCTCGCCGGGCACGAGACCACCGCGACCTCGCTCGCCTTCTCCCTGCACCTGCTGGCCCGCCACCCCGAGCACCAGGCCCGGGCCCGGGAGGAGATCACCCGCGTGCTCGGGGACCGCACGCCCGAGGCCGCCGACATGGAGCGGCTGCCGTACCTGACGCAGGTGCTGAAGGAGGCCATGCGGCTCTACCCGGCGGCTCCGGCCATCGGCCGCAGCTCGGTCGCCGCCACCGAGGTCGGCGGGGTCACCATCCCGGCCGGCGCCGACGTCATCCTGGCCCCGTGGGTGACGCACCGCCACCCGCGCTACTGGCCCGACCCGGACCGCTTCGACCCGGACCGCTTCGCTCCGGAGGCGGAGGCGGGCCGGCCGCGGTACGCGTGGTTCCCGTTCGGCGGCGGCCCGCGCGCCTGCATCGGCCAGCACTTCTCGATGCTGGAGTCGGTGATCGCACTGGCGATGCTGCTGCGGGCGTACGAGTTCGAGGCCGTCGACGTGGACGTCCCGGTCAGCGTCGGCATCACCCTGCGGACCGACGGCCCGATGCGCTGCCGGATCCGGAGCTCGGCCGGGTAGCGGCCGGCGGCCGTCATGACCGGAGCGTTCTGCGTCACAGCCGTGATCTAGTGTCATGGCCGTGACGACGTTGATGATCGACTCCGGTCCGACCGCGGCGGATGCGCCGGTGACCCGGGTGGGCGGTGTGCCCCTGGCTCCGGCGGGTACGGCATGGCCCCACTGCTCGGCCTGCGAGGGCCCCATGCAGTTCCTCGCCCAGATCCTGCTGGACGACCTCGAGGGCACCGCCCGCCCCGACGGGGCCGGGCCGGGATCGGTGCTCGCCGTGTTCGCCTGCCAGAACGACCCGGGCGGCTGCGCGGATTGGGACCCGGCCTCGGGCGGCAACCGCGCCCTGGTCTTCCCGGCCGAGGGCCTGGAGCCGATACCGCTGCCCGAACTCGAGCAGAGCGACGACGAGGACAACGACGAGGACGACGAAGACGAGTACGAGGACGACGAGGACGTCCGCCTGCTCGACGGGACCCGGGCCGTCGCCCTCGCCCGCGAGGAGGAGTCCGACTACGACGTGGCCCGCAAGGCGTGGGCCGCCCGCTCCGGGCGCCCCACGTCCGATGTGCTCGGGCAGCTCGGCGGCGCCCCCGCATGGCTCCAGTGGGACCAGACCCCGTCCTGCCGCGCCTGCGCCCGCCCGATGCCCCTGGTCGCCCAGCTCCAGGAAGGCCGTGATCCCGGCCCCGTGATGAACTTCGGGAGCGGCAGGGCCTACGCCTTCGCCTGCGAGCCGTGCGCCGAGGCCGCGTTCCTCTGGCAGTGCTGACGCCGACCGACGCCCAGGCCGCCTCCTGAGGATCATCGGATCGCTGGCTGACGAACGGGCTCGCCTCGGCTGCTCGGTCCACGAGGCCCTGGGCATCCTCCGGTCCCGCTCGGAGTACCTGCGTCGCGACCGGGGGTGCTGAGCGGACGCCCCTGCCCCACGCCTACGCGCCCCCGGCGGAGCCACCCCCGTCGCCGAGGGCGGCCAGGACCCGGTCAGGGGTCAGGGGCAGCTCGCGCAGGCGCCGGCCGGTCGCCCGGCTCACGGCGTTGCCGATGGCCGCCGCGGCGCCGACGATGCCGATCTCACCGATGCCCTTGCTTCCCATCGGGTTGAGGTGCTTGTCATGCTCGTCGATCCAGTGGGCCTCGATGGCGACGGGGACGTCGGCGTTGACCGGTACGTGGTAGGCGGCCAGGTCGCGTTCCGCGAAGTCACCGAAGGCCGGGTCCAGGCCGCTGTGTTCGGTCAGGGCCATGCCCAGCCCCATCACCATGCCCCCGATGAACTGCGAGCGGGCCGTGCGCGGGTTGAGGACACGGCCGGCGGCGAAGACCCCCAGCATCCGGCGCACCCGTACCTCGCCGGTGACCGTGTCGGCCTGCACCTCGGCGAAGTGGGCCCCGAACGCGTGACGCGCGTACGGAGACGTCTGCTTCGCCGACTGGGTGGTGTCCGCGGACGCGGAGAGCCCCGCGTCGGGCAGTGGCCCGGGGTGGCGGGCCAGCCGGTCGGTCAGGGCGGTGCACGCGTCGTGCACCGCCCAGCCCCAGGACGCCGTCCCGGTGGAGCCGCCGGCCACGGGGCCGGCCGGCAGCGCGCTGTCGCCGAGCGACAGCGAGACGGCGTCGAGCGGGACACCCAGCGCGTCGGCGGCGATCTGGGAGAGGACCGTACGGGCGCCGGTGCCGATGTCGGTGGCGTTGACCTCGACGAGGTAGCTCCCGTCGGGCCGGGCGTGGGCCCGGGCGCCGGCCGGAGCGATGTACACGGGGTAGGTGGCCGCCGCCATGCCGCTGCCGATGAGGAGCGACCCCTCCCGCCGGGGCGGCCTGCTGCCGGCCCAGCCGAAGCGGTCGGCGCCCTCGCGCAGACACTCCACGAGGTGGCGGCTGCTGAAGGGGCGGCCGCTGTCGGGCTCGGTGGCCGGGTCGTTGCGTACGCGCAGCTCGACGGGGTCCATGCCGAGGACATCGGCCAGCTCGTCCATGGCCGACTCCAGCGCGTACATGCCGGGCGTCTCGCCGGGGGCGCGCATCCAGGAGGGGGTGGGCACGTCGAGCGCGGCGACGCGGTGCGTGGTGCGGCTGTCCCGGACCGCGTACATCACCCGCGCGGGTACGGCGGCCTGCTCGACGAACTCGCGCACCCGCGAGGTGTGCGTCGTGACCTCGTGGCCGAGGGAGGTGAGCGTGCCGTCGGCGCGGGCGCCGAGCCGGACGCGGTGCAGGGTGGGAGCGCGGTGGCCGACGGTGGCGGCCATGTGCTGCCGGGGCAGGGCCACCGTGACGGGGCGTCCGCACTGCCGGCTGGCCATGACGGCGAGGACGACGTGGGGCCGCGGCGTGCCCTTCGAGCCGAAGCCGCCGCCCACGTGCTCGGCCAGCACCGTGACCCGGTCCTCGGGCAGCCGGAACAGCCCGGCCAGGACGGCCCGCACCACCGTGGTGCCCTGGCAGGAGTCGTGGACGGTGAGGTGGCCGCGCCCGGCGTCCCAGTCCGCGGTGGCGGCGTGCGGCTCCATCGCGTGGTTGTGCAGCGGCGGCACCGCGTAGCGGACGTCGATCCGTACGGGCGCGGCGGCGAACGCCGCGTCCGGATCCCCCTGTTCGCGGTGCGCGGGGTAGCCTCCGTTGACCTCCTCCGGGGTGTACAGGTCGGGGTGACCCTCGCGCAGTACGACGTCGTGCGGCTCCTCCTCGTACGTGACGCGCACCGCGTCGGCGGCGGCGCGGGCCCCCTCCAGGGTGTCGGCGACGGCCAGCGCCACGTACCAGCCGCGGTGCGGTACCCGCAGGTCCTGGAGCAGCTGGAGGGTGGGGTCGTCGGAGGGGCCCAGGCGCGGTGCGTCGTACGGGGTGAGGACGCCCAGGACGCCGGGCAGGGCCAGGGCGGCGGCGGTGTCGACGGCGGTGATCCGGCCGCGGGCGATCGTCGCGGGCACCGGCCAGCCGTAGGCCCGCCGCGGCAGGTGCCGTTCGGCGGCGTACAGCGCGGTGCCGGTCACCTTCTCCCGGCCTTCGCGCCGTGGGACGGGGGCGCCGAGCAGGGCCTCGGCGGCGGTGTCGAGGGTGGCGGAGGCGGAACTCATCGTGGCTCCTGTGGTCCTGTCCTGTGGTCTGCGGAACCGGGATGCGTACCGGCCAGCGTGGCGATGGTGTCGCAGGCGAGGTTGCGGGCGAGGGGGATCTTGTACGCGTTGTCGCGCAGGGGCTCCGCCCGGGCGAGCTCGGCGTCGACCGCCGCGCGCACGGCGTCGGGGCGCGGCTCGGCGCCGGTCAGCCGCGCCTCGGCCGTGGTGGCCCGCCAGGGCCGGTGGGCGAGGCCGCCGAAGGCGAGGGCGATCCGGCGCACGAGGCCCGCGTCGGGGTCGAGGTCCAGTACGACGGCGACCGAGGCGAGGGCGAAGGCGTACGACGCGCGCTCGCGCGCCTTGCGGTAGGAGGAGACGGCGCCGGGTGCCGGGGCCGGCAGCAGCACCGCCGTGACGATCTCTCCCGGGCGGATGACGGTGTCCTGCTCGGGGCGGTCGCCGGGCAGCCGGTGGAACTCGGCGGCCGCGACCGTGCGGGTGGTGTCCGGTCCCCCGTACAGCTCGACGCCGGCGTCCAGCGCGGCGAGGGCCACGGCCATGTCGGAGGGGTGGGTGGCGATGCAGTACTCGGAGTGGCCGAGGACCGCGTGGTCGCGGTGGACGCCGTCCCGGGCTCCGCACCCGCTGCCCGGTTCGCGCTTGTTGCACGGCTTGGAGAGGTCCTGGAAGTAGGCGCAGCGGGTGCGCTGGAGCAGGTTGCCGCCGGTGGTGGCGACGTTGCGCAGCTGGCCGGAGGCGCCGGCGAGCAGGGCCTGCCCGAGCAGCGGGAAGCGGGAGCGCACCCGGGGGTCGGCGGCCAGGTCGCTGTTGCGGACCGTGGCACCGACGCGCAGGCCCCCGTCGGGGAGTTCGGTGATCTCGTCCAGGGGGAGCCGGGAGATGTCGATCAGGGCGGTGGGGGTCTCGACGCCCAGTTTCATCAGGTCCACCAGATTGGTGCCGCCGCCCAGGTAGCGGGAACCGGGGTGCGCGGCGTGGGCGTCGGCGGCCTCGCGGAGACTGGTGGCGCGTACGTAGGCGAAGGGCTTCACACGATCACGTCCGCATCCGCACCGGTCCTGGTGGCCGCGGCGTCGGCGGCGGCCTCGGCGACGGCCCGGACGATCGCCGGGTAGGCGCCGCAGCGGCACAGGTTGCCGCTGAGCCGCTCCCGGATCTCCTCCGCGGTCAGCGCGGCGGCCCCTGCCCGGGCACCGGCGGCGGTGACGTGCGACGGGTCGCCGGCTGCGGCTTCGCGCAGGGCGCCGACGGCGGAGCAGAGCTGGCCGGGGGTGCAGTAGCCGCACTGGAAGGCGTCCTGCTCGATGAAGGCGCGCTGGAGCGGGTGCAGGGCGCCGTCGGGCCCCGCGAGGCCCTCCACGGTCGTGACCGCGCACCCGTCGAGGGTGACGGCGAACAGCAGACAGCTGTTGGCGCGCCGGCCGTCCACGAGGACGGTGCACGCACCGCACTGCCCGTGGTCGCACCCCTTCTTGGCGCCGGTCAGGTCCAGGTGCTCGCGCAGGGCGTCGAGGAGCGTGACGCGGTGGTCGAGGTCGAGGTCGTGAGGGGTCCCGTTGACGCGCACGCTCACGCGGGAGCGGGTCTCGCCGGCGGACCCGCCCTCCGGCGTGCCGTGCGCCGTCCGGGGCGGCGGGTCGGATGGGTGGGCCACGACGAGCTCCCTGTCGTCCGCTGGGGGAGGGACGTCCGCCCCCTGCCCAGCCTGTCCCCTCTCACCCCCACCGGCGCCGCACACCTCCGGCACCCTGCCCGAGCCTCCCCCGTACGGCCGACGCGGAGGCGGGGGGGGCGGACGCCTCCGCCGTACCGGACGTACTCGGGGCCCCGCCAAGGCGGTGAGGTGTGGTGCCGGGCGGCGCGGGTCTGGGGGCACCTCCCAGCGGTAGCCGGGGGAGCACGAACCGGAAGATCTCCGACTCAGTTCACTGCGCCGGGCCGGCGCCCCCGGCCCGCGCGGCGGCCGCCGCCTCCAGCAGGGGCCAGCCGTCGAGCTCCGCCGGGCGGCGGTCCTCCGGCTGCCACCCGTGGGCCAGGGCGGCGTCGAGCAGGGCCCGTACGGCGCCCGGTTCGTGCAGGTTCAGGTCCGGTCCCCGGACGTACCCCACGTCACCGGAGCCCAGCGGAGCCCCGCCCGGGACGTACCGGCCCGGGGCCGCGACGAAGACGATGCGCAGCGGGCCGCCGCTGCCGGCCGGCTGCGGGAACAGGCTGAGGGTGTGGCGGCACTGCCGCGCCGTCCGGCCGCCGTCCGGGAGCATGCTGTGGCCGTGGCGGAGCGACCACAGGTACGTACGCCCGTCGGCGACCAGGCGGCGGGACTTCTTGGGATTCCGGGGCACGGGAGCGAGCGTACGCGGGCGGCCGCGCGCGCACACGGGCTTTTCTAGGCGGCCGTGGGGGTGTGGCGGCCCTGGAGTCTGGCCAGGTCGGAGGGGCGGACCTGGATCGCGAACAGCGCGATGAGCGCGCCGGTCAGGGCGAACAGGGCCGCCACGGTGAAGGCCGAGCTCACGCCCGCGGTGAGCACCTGGTCGCCCCACGGGTCCGGGAGCTGCCCGGTGCGCTGGAGGAACAGCCGCTGCTCGGGGCTCGCGGAGGCCATGAACGCCGGGAGCTGGCTCCGGGCCTCGTGTCGGCTGGCCGTGCCGAAGACGGTGACGAGGATGGACAGGCCCAGCGAGCCGCCCACCTGCTGGGTGGTGTTGAGCAGTCCCGAGGCCGCGCCGGACTCCCGGTCGCGCACGTTGGACAGCGCCGTCAGCGTCAGCGAGACGAACTGCAGGCCCATGCCGAGGCTGAAGAAGAGCATCGGGCCCAGGATGCTGCCGAGGTAGGTGGAGTGGACGTCGGTCTGCGTCAGCCAGGCCAGGCCGGCCGCCGAGCACAACGCGCCCCCCACCATGAAGGGCTTGGGCCCGAACTTGGGCAGCAGTTGGGAGGTGATGCCCGCGCCGACCGCGATGACCGCGCTCACCGGCAGGAAGGCCAGGCCGGCGCGCAGCGGGCTGAAGTCCAGCACGTTCTGCACGAACAGGGTCAGGAAGAAGAACATGCCGAAGATCGCGCAGGCGAGGAAGAGCATGATGCCGTAACTGGCGGCGCGGTTGCGGTCGGCGAACATGTGCAGCGGGGTGATCGGCTGCACGGAGCGGCGCTCGTTGACGACGAAGAGGGTCAGCAGCACCACGGCCAGGCCGAAGGAGCCGAGCGTGAGCGGGTCTCGCCAGCCGTCCTGGGCCGCGCGGATGAACCCGTAGACGAGCGAGACCATGCCGACGGTGGACAGCAGGGCGCCGGCGAGGTCGAAGTGGCCGGGGCGGCGCTCGGACTCGTGCAGGACCCTGGTGGCGAGCAGGCCGATCGCCAACGCGATGGGTACGTTGACGAACAGCACCCAGCGCCAGTCGAGCCATTCGACGAGCATGCCGCCGGCGAGGAGGCCGATCGCGCCGCCGGAGGAGGAGACCGCGGCGAACACGCCGAAGGCCCGGTTGCGGGCCGGACCCTCGCGGAAGGTCGTGGTGATCAGGGCGAGCGCCGTCGGGGAGGCGATGGCCGCGCCCACGCCCTGAAGGGCGCGGGCCCCCATCAACTGGCCGGAGTTCTGGGCGAGTCCGCCGAGCAGGGAGGCCAGGCCGAAGAGCAGGACGCCGAAGACGAAGACCCGCTTGCGGCCGAGGATGTCGCCGGTGCGGCCGCCGAGGAGCAGCAGCCCGCCGAAGGTGAGCGTGTAGGCGTTGACGACCCAGGAAAGGTTCTCGGTCGAGAAGCCCAGCGCGGTCTGGATGTGCGGCAGCGCGATGTTCACGATGGTGATGTCGAGGACGACCATGAGCTGGCACGAGGCGATCACGGCCAGGGCGAGCAGGTGGCGCTTGCCGGTGCGGTTGCCGTTGCCGTTGCCTTTGGTGCCGTTGCCTTTGGTGCCGTTGCCTTTGGTGCCGTTGCCGCTGTCGCGGGCCTTGTCGTCGGCACCGTCCGTCATCGGCGGGAGGTTCGGATCCACCTTTTCGACGCTAAACCTGCACACCGGGGTACACCACTCGGATGGGCCAGCGTCCGCGCCATATACACTGTGCCATGTCACATGACACACTCCGATCATGGACGATTTCCTCAGGCTCTCCGCCGCCACGGCGCGCTTCACGCACGGCGCCCCGCGCGCCTTCTCCTTCGGTGACGACGGCCGGCTCCTCTGGTTCCTGCGCTCCACCGGCCCCACCGACGCCTTCGACGGACTGTGGGTGCTGGACACCGCCACCGGCACCGAGACCCTCCTCGCCGACCCCCGCGCCCTGGTCCCCGAGCCCGGTCCGCTGCCGGCCGCCGAGCGCCGGCTGCGCGAGCGGATCCGGCTCGTGGCCGCCGGGATCGGCTCGTACGCACTCTCCGGCGACGGGCGCAGCGCGGTCTTCGCGCTGTACGGGCGGCTGTTCAGGGTGTCGTACGAGCCCACCGCGGCCGGGGGCGCCACGACCGGGGGCGCCGCCGCCGGGGGCACCACGAACAGCGGCGCCGCGGCCGAAGGCACCCCGCACGACGGCACCCCGTACGACGGCGCCCCGCCCCAGGAGATCCCCGCCGCCGGCCCCGTCTTCGACCCCCGTCCCAACGCCGACGGCTCCCGCACCGCCTACGTCAGCGGCGACGCCCTGTACACCGCCCCCGGCGGACGCATCAGCCCCGCCGACGGGGCCCGCTGGGGCGTTGCCGAGTTCGCCGCCGCCGAGGAGCTGGGCCGCGCCCGCGGCCACTGGTGGTCCCCCGACGGGGTCACCCTGCTGGCCGCCCGCGTCGCCGAATCCGCCCTCCAGCGGCGCCACTTCGCCGACCCCGCGCACCCCGAGCTGCCGCCCGAGGACTTCGCCTACCCCGAGGCCGGCGGGCCCAACGCCGAGGTCCAGCTGTGGGTCCTCGGGCCGGGCGGGCACCGCGTACGGCTCGACTGGGACGCCGGGCAGTACCCGTACGTCTCCGACGCGGGCTGGGAGTCGTCCGAGGAGATCCTGCTGACCGTGCAGGACCGGCTCCAGCAGAACGTGCTGCTGCTCGGCGCCGACCCGGCCACCGGCCGCACCCGGGAGCTGTCGCGCACCACGCACCCCCAGTGGGTCGACCCGCTCGTACCCGGCACCCCGGCCCGCCTCCCCGACGGACGGATGCTCACCGCCGCCGACACCCCCGGCGGCGCCGCCCGCGCCCTCGCCCTGGACGGCAAGCTGCTCACCGGTGACGACGTCCAGGTCCGCGGCGTCGCCGGCCTCCACCGGGGCCGGCTGCTGATCGAGGCCGGACTGCGCGACCCGGCCGAACAGCAGGTGCTGCTGCTGGACCCCGACACCGGGGAGCTGAGCGTCCTGGCCGACGACACCGAGGTGCCCACCGTGCACGGCGTCCAGGCCTCGGGCGGCGCGCTGCTGCTGACCGCCGCCGGCCGGGACGGCATACGCCGGACCCTGCGCACCGCCGACGGGCGCGAGTTCACCCCCGCGGACCTGTCCGAGCCGCTGCCGTACCGGGTCGCCCCCGTCCTGGAGCGCGTCACCGAGCACCGCGTCCCCACCTCGCTGGTGCTGCCCCGCGGGCACGTCCCCGGCAGCCGGAAGCTGCCCGTGCTGGTGGACGGCTACGGCGGCCCCGGCTTCCAGGACGTCAGCGCCGAGCCGCGCCGCTGGCAGCACCGCCAGTGGTGGGCCGACCAGGGCTTCGCGGTGGTGACCGTCGACAACCACGGAACCCCGTACGTCTCCCCCGCCTTCACCCACGCCATGTACCGCCGGTTCTCCGAGGTCACCCTCGAGGACCAGGTCGCAGCCCTCCAGGCGCTCGGCGCCCGCCACGGCGACCTCGACCTCGGCCGGGTCGGCGTGCGCGGCTGGTCGTACGGCGGCTACACGGCGGCGCTCGCGGTGCTGCGCCGCCCGGACGTCTTCCACGCGGCGGCCGCGGGGGCCGCGCCCACCGACTTCCGGCACTACGACACCGCGTACACCGAGCGCTACCTGGGCCTGCCCGCGGAGAACCCCGAGGTGTACGAGCGGGAGTCGCTGGTCCGTGAGGCGCCGAAGCTGACCCGGCCGCTGCTGCTGGTGACCGGCCTGGCCGACGACAACGTCCACCCCTCGCACACCCTGCGCCTGTCGCAGGCGCTGACCGACGCGGGCCGCCCGCACCAGCTGCTGGCGCTGCCCGGGGTCACCCACATGACCCCGAACGGCACGAAGGAGAAGCTGATGGCCCTGGAGCTGGAGTTCTTCCGCCGGGAGCTGGCCGTCGCCTGACGGGGCGTCGCCTGACAGGGCGTCGTCTGCCGGCCGACCCACCGTGCCGGCCCGGTCCTCCGGTCCGGATAGGTGAAGGGCCCTCGAGCCGATCGTGTCGGCTCGGGGGCCCTTGCGGTTTCCCGGGATCCCCGTCAGTCCCCCGGGAAGTGGCAGGCCACCTCGCGCGAGGTGGCGCCCTGCGTGATCCGCAGCAGCGGCCGCTCGGTGCGGCACACCTCCTGCGCCTTCGGGCAGCGCGGATGGAAAGTGCAGCCCGGGGGCGGTGCGGCCGGGCTCGGCGGGTCGCCGAGGAGCACGATCCGCTCGCGCCGCCGCTCGGCCGCCGGGTCCGGCAGCGGCACGGCGGACAGCAGCGCCCGCGTGTACGGGTGCTGGGGGCTCTCGTACAGGGCCCGCTTGTCGCCGATCTCGACGATCCGGCCGAGGTACATGACAGCGACCCGGTCGCTGACCCGCTTCACCACGGACAGGTCGTGCGCGATGAACACGTAGGCCAGGCCCAGTTCGGAGCGCAGCCGCTCCATCAGGTTGACGATCTGCGCCTGGACGGAGACGTCGAGGGCGGAGACCGGCTCGTCGGCGACGATCAGCCGGGGGCTGGTGGCCAGCGAGCGGGCGATCCCGATGCGCTGCGCCTGCCCGCCGGAGAACTCGTGCGGGTAGCGGTCGATGTGCTCCGGGATCAGCCCGACCAGATCCATCAGCTCGGCCGCGCGGCGCCGGGCGTCGGCGGCCGACCAGCCCTGCACCAGCAGCGGGTCGGAGATGATCCGGGCCACCGTCTGGCGCGGGTTGAGCGAGGAGTGCGGGTCCTGGAAGACCATCTGCAGGTGCCGGCGCAGCGGGCGCAGGGTGCTCTGCGGGAGCCGGGTGATGTCCTGGCCCTCGAAGGCGATGCTCCCCGAGGTGGGCTCCAGCAGGCGGACGATCATCCGGCCGGTCGTGGACTTCCCGCAGCCCGACTCGCCGACGAGGCCGAGGGTCTCGCCCGCGGCCAGGTCGAAGGAGACCCCGTCGACGGCGCGCACGGGCGCCCCCCGGCGCCCGGTCGCCGACCGCCGGCCGGGGAAGGCCATGGTCAGGTCGCGTACGGAGAGCAGCGGGGCGGTGCCCGTCCCGTCGCCGCTGCCGACCGGGGCGGGGCTGGTGGTGGGGGTCGGGGTGGTGGGGGTGGGCGTCATCGGGCCGCCTCCTCGGCGATCGCGGATCCGGCGAAGTGGCAGGCGGCCGTCCGCCCGGGCTGCTGCCCGTACGGCTCCAGCGCCGGGCGTACGTCGGTGCAGCGGGCCGCGGCCTTGGGGCAGCGTGGGGCGAACGCGCAGCCGGGGGCCGGCGCCAGGAGGGAGGGAGGGGAGCCGGGGATGGCGCGCAGCGGCTCGTCGTCGGCGTCGTCCAGCCGGGGCAGCGAGTCGAGCAGGCCGCGGGTGTAGGGGTGGGCGGGCTCGGCGAACAGGGCGTCGGCGCCGGCCTGTTCGGCGGCGCGGCCGCCGTACATGACGAGCACCTCGTGGGCCACGCGGGCGACGACGCCCAGATCGTGGGTGATCATCACGATGCCGAGGCCGCGCTCCTGCTGGAGGCGGGCCAGGAGGTCGAGGATCTGCGCCTGGACGGTGACGTCGAGGGCGGTGGTCGGCTCGTCGGCGATGAGCAGGTCGGGCTCGCAGGCCAGCGCCATGGCGATCATCGCGCGCTGGCGCATGCCGCCGGAGAACTGGTGCGGGTACTCCCCCGCGCGGCGGGCCGGCTCGGGGATGCCTACCTCGCCGAGCATCTCCACGGCCCGCTTGCGGGCGGCGCCGCGGCGCGCCTTGAAGTGGACGCGGACGTGCTCGGCGATTTGCTCGCCGATCGTGTAGTAGGGGTGCAGGCTGGAGAGCGGGTCCTGGAAGATCATGGCCATCCTGCGGCCGCGGAGCCGGGACAGCTCCTTCTCTCCCGCCGTGGTGAGCTCCCGGCCCGCGAGCCGGATGGAGCCGGTGACCTCGGCGCCGCGGTGCAGGCCCATGACGGCGAGGGAGGTCACCGACTTGCCGGAGCCGGACTCGCCGACGATGCCGAGGGTGCGCCCGGCCTCGACGGTGAAGCCGAGTGAGTCGACGGCGCGGACGGGGCCGCGCGGGGTGCTGAAGGTGACGCTCAGGTCGCGCACTTCGAGCAGGGGGGACGGGGCGCTGTCCGGGCTGGTGGCGGAGGCGGAGGCGGAGACGGAGGCGGGCATCAGTACCTCACCCTCGGGTCGACGACGGCGTACAGGAGGTCGACGGCGAGATTGGCGACGACGATGAAGAAGGCGGCCATCAGGGTGACCCCGAGGACGACGGGCTGGTCGGAGCTGACGAGCGCCCCGTAGAACAGCCGCCCGACGCCGGGGAGTCCGAAGATGGACTCGGTGATGACGGCGCCGGCGAGCAGCCCGCCGAGGTCCATGCCGAAGATGGTGAGGATCGGGGTCATCCCGGAGCGCAGGCCGTGCTTGACGACCACGGTCCGCTCGGGCATGCCCTTGGCGCGGGCGGTGCGGATGTACGGCTCGGCCATCGCCTCGATCATGGAGCCGCGGCTCTGGCGGGCGTACATGGCGGCGTACAGCAGGGCGAGCGCGGTCCAGGGCAGCAGCAGGTTGGAGGCCCAGCCGAGCGGGTCTTCGCCGAGGGACCGGTAGGAGGGGTAGGGCAGCAGCCCGGCGACGCGGATGACCCCGTAGATGAGCATCACGGAGGTGAAGTAGACGGGCAGGGAGGCGGCGGCGACCGCGCCGACCATCAGCGTCTTGTCGGTGGCGGTGTCCTTGCGCAGGGCGGCGGTGACGCCGGCGCCGAGGCCGAGGACGAGCCAGAGCACGGCGGCGCCGAGGGCGAGGGAGGCGGAGACCGGGAGGCGGTCCATCAGCAGGTCCCACACGGGCAGGGAGTTCTCGTACGAGTAGCCCAGGCACGGGAAGTCGCAGCGGACGGCGTACTGCCCGCTGCCGAGGGTGCGGCCGGTGAAGATGCCGGTGAGGAAGTCCCAGAACTGGCGCCACAGCGGCTGGTCCAGACCCAGGTAGGCCCGGACGTCGGCGATGCGCTCGGCACTGCAGGTCTTTCCGCAGGCGGCCGCGGCCGGGTCGGAGGGCAGCACGTAGAAGATGAGGAAGGTGACGGCGGCGATGGCGAGCAGGACGCCGGCGAGGGCGAGGAGCCGGCGCACGAGGTAGAGGATCAACTGCGGGCTCCCCTCGGGTCGAGGATGTCGCGCAGGGCGTCGCCGAGGAGGGTGAAGGCGAGGACCGCGAGGAAGAGGAAGGTGCTGGGGATGACGAAGTACATCGGGTCCGTCTCGTAGAAGGCGACGGACTCGGCGATCATCTGGCCCCAGGAGGGGGTGGGCGGGCGGACGCCCACGCCGAGGTAGCTGAGCGCGGCCTCGGTGCTGATCATGCCGGGGATCAGCAGGGTGGTGTAGGCGATGACCGGGCCGGAGACGCCCGGGAGGATGTCTCGGGTGAGGATCCGCCAGGGGCCGGAGCCGCCGACGCGGGCGGCGTCGACGTACTCGCGGTGCTTGAGGGAGAGGGTCTGGCCGCGGACGACGCGGGCGACGCCGGGCCAGCCGAAGATGCCGATGACGGTGGTCATGAGGACGATGCGGTTGACGTCCTTGGCGACCGACAGCATCGCGATCATGAAGATGAGGGACGGGAAGGACATGGTCAGGTCCATCAGGCGGGACAGGACGGCGTCGGTGCGGCCGCCGAAGTAGCCGGCGGCGATCCCGGCCGCGGTGCCGGTGACCACGACGATGGCGGTGGCGGCGAACGCGATGAGCAGCGAGACCTGGGCGCCGGTGACGACGCGGGCGAACAGGTCGCGGCCGGTGACGGGTTCGACGCCGAGCCAGTGCTCGGGGCTGATCCCGCCGAGGGAGCCGAGTGGCTGCCCGCCGAGGTAGGGGTCGACGGCGGCCTTGTCGAACTCCTGCGGGGACCAGCCGCCCAGGGAGCCGAGCCAGGGGGCGGTGGCGGCCATCAGGACGAACAGGGCGACGACGCAGAGGCTGATGCGGACGGCGGTGCGGCGGCGGAGCTCCCGCCGGGCGAGCTGCCAGGGGCTGCTGCCGGGCGGGAGGTCCTTGGCCGACGCACCCTGGGGGGCGGCGGCGGTGGTGGCGGAGGCGGTCATGGCGGTGGCTCAGCCCTGGCTCTTCGCGGGGTCCTTCAGGCCGACGGTCCCGTAGTCGATGGTTCCGGTCCACACGGGGTGGCCGTAGGCGCCGGCGATGTTGGGGCCGATGAGCAGGGGCTTGCGCTCGAGGAGGATCGGGACGGCCGGGGCCTTCTTCATGATCTCGGCGTCGAGGTCGATCCAGGCCTGGTTGGCCTGCTTGGCGTCGGCCATGGCGTTGATCTCGTCGATCCGCTTCATGGTGGCCTCGTCGCGGAACTGGGCGTAGTTGCCCTGGTTGCCCTTGTCCTTGATGGTGCGGCCGTCGAAGACGAACGGGATCCAGGTGGAGCCGGAGGGGTAGTCCGGGCACCAGCCGGTGAGCGTCATGTCGGGGGTGGTGGACAGGTCGCCGATGACGTCGTAGTACGCGCCCGGGTCGACGGTGTCGATGACGACCTCGACGCCGGCGCGGGCCAGGCCCTGCTGGAGGGCCTCCGCCCTGCCCTTGTCGCCGGTGGAGACGGTGAGGGAGACCTTCAGCTTCTCCTTGCCGGCGGCCTTGAGGAGTTCCTTGGCCTTGGCGGGGTCGCCGGCCGGGGCGATCCCCAGGGTGTCGGCCTGCTTTCCGCCGGTGAGGGCGGGCGGCAGGTAGGCGGTGGCGACCTCGTTGAGGGCGGGTCCGCCGGCGGCGGTGACCACGGCCTCCTTGTCCACGGCGTACTGCATGGCCTCGCGGACCTTGGGGTCGTTGAAGGGGGCGCGGGAGTTGTTGAGGTGCAGCATGCTCGTACAGCCCTGGGACTCGGCGAGCATGCGGGCCTTGATCTCGGGCTTGGGCAGGACCTTGGGGGCGCTTTCGGGGCGCATGTTGGAGTACTCGACGGCGGAGGCGTCGGCGCCCTCGCCGGCGATGATGCGGTCGTCGATCTGGCCGCCCTTGAGGCCCATGACGACGACGAACTTGTCGGGGTAGGCCTTGCGGACGGTGTCGGTCTTCTGGTCCCAGTGCTCGTTGCGGACGAGGACGAGCTTCTTGTCGCGGTCGTACGTCTCGATCTTGTACGGGCCGGAGGAGAACGGGCGGGCGTCGTACTGGGTGCCCTTCTCCTGGGACTGCGGGACGGGCGCGAAGGTGGGGAGGGTGGCGGTGGCGGAGAACTCGGCGACCGGCCGCTTGAGTTCGAAAACGATGGTGCGGTCGTCGGGAGTCTTGACGGAGTCCAGGTGCTGCCCCTGGAGCGGCCCCTTGTAGCCCTCGGTGCCGGCGAGGTACTGGGCGGCGTAGTCGGGGCCGCCGGTGAGGTCGGGGGCGAAGGAGCGCTCGACGTTGTACTTGATGTCCTGGGCCTTGATGGGCGAGCCGTCCTCGTACTTGACCCCCTCCTTCAAGGTGAAGGTCCACGTACGGCCCCCGTTGGAGGGGGTGCCGAGGTCGGTGGCGAGGTCGGGGACGAGCTCGCTGCCGGCCTTGCCGGGCTCGGCCTTGAAGGTGACGAGGGTGCGGTAGAGCAGCCGCGTGCCGAAGTCCATGGTCGGCATGACCCAGTTGCGGGCGGGGTCGAGGTGGGCGAAGTCCTGGTTGGACAGGACGGTGAGGGTGCCGCCCTTGACGGGGGTGCCGCCGAGGACCTTGCCGTCGTTGGCGGAGGCGGGGTTGGACGCACCCCCGCCGGCGGAGCCCTTCTTGGGGTCGGAGCAGCCGGAGGCACCGAGTGCGAGAGCGGCCACCAGGGCGGTGGCGAGGGCGAGTTGGGTGCGCTTGGTCATGGTCACTCCAGTGAAGGGCCGCGCTCTATGATGTGACCGGTAACATAGTAATGTGAAATTGCACTGCACAAGGGGTCGGCATCGCCGTTATCCAGCCGTGTCCAAATGGTGCTGTTCACAGGGGAGTTGGCGACGGCACCCCTAGGCCTTTCCCCGCGCGGCAGTCCGTGGCGATGATGACGCCCATGGGGGAAGACGAGAAGAACGGCGGCGGGGGCCGGACCGAAAACTCCATCGGCGGTGGGGACTTCCACGGGCCCGTGATCATGGCCGGGAGCATCGACGGGGCGTTGTTCGGAAGCCGCCGCCCGAAGGCCGCGCTGCTGCGGACCGGCCTGCCGGTGGCGGTCCTCCTCGGCCTGGTGCTGGCCGGGGGCGCGTACGCCGTGCGCAACCACCTCGCCGACACCGCCGCCCGGGAGTCCCGCTCAGCGGGCAACGCGCCCACCGGACCGATCAGCGCGTCCCCGGCGCCACCCTCACCGAGCCCGTCCGGCTCGGACCGGCCGTCGCCGGAGCCGTCGGCGACACCTTCACCTGCGCCCGCACCCTCGACCCCGGCTCCGGGCCCTTCGGCACCGCCACCCGCTCCCCGGCCGGAGGGCCAGGGTGCGGCGCCGCTGAAGAACAAGGTCCTGCGCAACCGGTCCACCCGCATGTGCGTCGGCACTCCCGTCGGCGCCGGTGCGCCGAGCCAGGGCACGCCCGTACAGCAGGTGTCCTGCCGGGCCGGGGACGCCGACCAGCGGTTCGACCTCGTCCCCGGCGCGGGCGGCGACTACCTCGTCAGCCCGGCCAAGAACCCGGACCTGTGCCTGGACCCGCCGGAGCTCGGCATCCCGGCCAACTCGCAGATCGGCCTGTTCCCGTGCTGGGACGGCAAGGGCGACAACCAGCTCTGGCGACTCAAGTGGGACACCGCCCGCACCGCCTTCCGACTGGTCAACGCCCTGTCCGGTGACACCGACCGGCCGATGTGCCTGGACGTGCCCGGCCTCGGCGAGCGCAGCGAGGGGCTGCCGCTGGGCGTGTACCCCTGCAACGGCTCGGGCGAGGACGACCACTGGTGGACCCTAGAGTCCTGAGCCGAGGCCGCCCGGGGTGCGGCCCACCGGTTCGTTGCGGCCCTGGGCCCACAGGGAGCGGACGTGGCCGAGGTGGCGGAGCATGCAGGCCTCGGCGGCCTCCGCGTCGCCCGCGAGCATCAGGTCCAGGAGTTCGATGTGCTCCTCCGCGCTGGAGACCAGCTTGCCCGCCTCGTCCAGGCCGGTCAGGCCGTACAGGCGGGAGCGCTTGCGCAGGTCGCCCACCGTTTCGACCAGGCGGTCGTTGCCGGCCAGGCCGAGGAGGGTGAGGTGGAAGCGGCGGTCTGCTTCGAGGTAGCCGATGAGGTTGTGCTCGCGGGCGCTGGTGACGATCTCCTCCGCGATCGGGCGGAGGGCTTCCAGCTGGTCCTTGGTGGCGATCTTGGTGACCTTGCCCACCGTCGGGACCTCGATCATCGTGCGGAGTTCCGTGTACTGGTCCAGGTCGCGCTCGCTGACCTCGGTGATCCGGAAGCCCTTGTTGCGGACCGGTTCCACCAGGCCCTCGCGGGCCAGGTCCAGCATGGCCTCGCGGACCGGGGTGGCGGAGACGCCGAGCTCGGCGGCGAGACCGGGCGCCGAGTAGACGCTGCCGGGGCGCAGTTCGCCCGCTATCAGGGCTGCTCGCAGGGCGTGGCCGACCTGGTCGCGGAGCCGCTCCTGGGCCTTGATGAGACTGTGCTGCTTCAGGTCACCCATTGCTTTCCTCCGAGACCCCTTCACACCACCGAGGTGCAGAGGAACAGCGTACAATGTCACGTTTCGCTGTTCGTCCCGCCCGCCCCGGCCGCGTGGTACATCGCCACCGCCACCGCCAGATCCTCCCAGGCCATGCCCACGCTCTTGAAGAGCTGTGGACAACCCGGCGGTCCCGGCGCCGGCATCCGGCCCGCCACCAGGTCGGCCAGGGTGCCGTTGATATGACCGGGGCCGATCGCCCCCTCCGCCTCCGGGATCAGCAGGTCCCCCGCCTCACGCAGCGCCGCCGAGCGCGCCTCCACGTACACGGCCGAGCGCCGCACCAGGGCCGTGTCGGTCTCCCGGGCGTCCGGCTCGTGCGAGCCGACCGCGACGACCACCGCTCCGGGGTCCACCAGGCGCCCGTCGAAGAGGGGGGTCCGGGCCGTCGTGCAGCACAGCACCAGGTCGGCGCCGGCCACGTCCGCCGCCGTCCCCGCGCGGGCGGGGATCCCGAGGAACTCGGCGTGCCCGACCAGCTTCCGCACCCCGCCCGGGTCCCGGGCCACCACCACCGCCCGCCCCAACTCCCGTACTGCCGCCGCGGCTTCGAGGTGCCCGTAAGCCTGCGGCCCGCTGCCGAACAGCACCAGCCGCAGCGGCCGCCCCTCGGGCGCCAGGTGCCGCAGCGCCAGCGCCGAGACCGCGGGCGTGCGCAGCGCCGTGAGAGCGGCGCCGTCCAGCAGGGCGACCGGGCGCAGGGTGGCCCCGTCCAGGAGCAGGTACGAGCCGGTGATGCGGGGCAGGCCGCGCGCCGGGTTGCCGGGCGCGACCCCCGCGATCTTCACCCCGGCGTACGCCCCCTGCGCGGCCGGCATCAGCAGCAGCTCTCCCCCGCCCGGCACGGCCACCGCGCTGCGCTGCGGGCAGGACTCCGGGTCCAGCCCGGCCCGCAGCGCGTCGGCCAGGGCGTCGGCGGCCCCGGCCGGGCCGAGCAGCCCGGCGAGCTCCTCGGCCCCGAACTGCCGGATCACAGTTGGAAGCCCGGGCCGAGGGCGTCGTGCGGCGCGAGGGTGAACAGGTGCTCGCCGGTCCGGTACGCCGTGCCGGTGACCTCCGTGACCACTCCCTCGGCCTCGTGGCCCGCGTCCGGCGCGAGCAACCGGCCCGTGAACACCGTGCCGACCACCGACTCGTGCAGCAGGTCCTCCCCCGCCCCCAGCCGCCCGTCCTCCGCCAGCAGCGCGAGCCGCGCCGAGGTGCCGGAGCCGCAGGGCGAGCGGTCGATCTGCCCGTCGGCGAAGACGGTGACGTTGCGCTGGTGCGGGCCGAATGGGGTGTCGGGGAGCTCCTCGTACAGGATCACCCCGTAGACCCCGGAGAGCAGCGGCCCGCCCGGATGCCAGGTCGCGGGGTGGGTGGCGAGCGCGGTGCGGATCTCCCGGCCGGCGCGCACCAGGTCGGGCAGGGCGGCCCGGGAGACCTCCAGGCCGAGGTCGCGGGCGCGCACGGAGGCGTAGCAGGCGCCGGCGTGCGCGATGTCCGCCTCCGTGAGCCCGAGGGTGGTCGCGACGGGCACCTTGCGGGCGGCGACCCGGGCCGGCACGTTGCGGAAGGTGACCCCGGTGGTGCGGCCGCCGTCGCGGTGCACGGTGGCCGCGACCCGCCCCGAGGGCACGTCGATCCGCACCTGCACCTCCCCGTGGTCGGGGGCGGCGACGAGGCCGGTGTCCACCGCCCACGCCCCGAGGGCCATGGTGCCGTGGCCGCAGGCGGTGGAGTAGCCGTCCTTGTGCCAGAACAGCACCCCGAGGTGGGCGCCGTCGTCGTCGGGCGGCACGACGAACCCGCCGTACATGCCGGCGTGCCCGCGCGGCTCCTGCACGAGGAGCCGCCGTACGTCGTCCAGCTCGCCCCGCCGCGGGGCCGTCCCGGAGCCGCCGGGCCCGATGGCGGTCGCGCAGCGCTCGGCGACCGTGTCGCCCGGCACGGGCGGGAGTCCGGCGGCACGCGTGTCGACGATCCGGAAGGGCTCGCCGCCCGTGTGGTAGTCGACGGTCCGTACGGCGGTCGGCTCGGTCACAGGAGAAAGCCTCCGGGGAAGGGGTCGGTCGGGTCGAGGAAGTACTGGGCGGTGCCGGTGATCCAGGCGCGGCCGGTGACGGTGGGGACGACGGCCTCGTACGGGCCGACCGTGGTGCGTCCGACGAGGCGGCCGGTGAACTCGGTGCCGATGAAGGACTCGTTGACGAAGTCGGTGTCGAGGTCGAGGAGGCCGCGCGCGTGCAGCTGGGCCATGCGCGCGCTGGTGCCCGTACCGCAGGGCGAGCGGTCGAACCAGCCCGGGTGGATGGCCATGGCGTGGCGGGAGCGGCGGGCGTCGGAGCCGGGGGCGGCGAGGTAGACGTGCTTGACCCCGGCGATGGAGGGGTTCTCGGGGTGGACGGGACGGTCGTCGGAGGCGTTGATCGCGTCCATGACCGCGAGGCCGGCGGCGAGCAGGTCGTCCTTGCGGGCGCGGTCGAAGGGGAGGCCCAGGGCGTCGAGTTCGACGAAGGCGTAGAAGTTGCCGCCGTAGGCGAGGTCGTAGGTGACCGTGCCGAGGCCGGGGACTTCGGCCTTGAGGTCGAGGCCGGCGCTGAAGGCGGGGACGTTGGTGAGGGTGACGGCGGTGGCCGCCCCGTCCTCGACGCGGACGTCGACCGAGACGAGTCCGGCCGGGGTGTCGAGCCGGACGGTGGTGACCGGCTCGACGGCCGCCACCATGCCCGTCTCGACGAGGACGGTGGCGACCCCGATGGTGCCGTGCCCGCACATGGGCAGCAGGCCCGACACCTCGATGTAGAGCACGCCGAAGTCGGCGTCGGGCCGGGTGGGGGGCTGGAGGATCGCGCCGCTCATCGCGGAGTGGCCGCGCGGCTCGTACATGAGCAGGGTGCGGACGTGGTCCATGTGCTCGATGAAGTGGAGCCGCTTGTCGGCCATGGTGGCGCCGGGGATCACCCCGACACCCCCGGTGATCACCCGGGTCGGCATGCCCTCGGTGTGCGAGTCCACCGCGTGGTAGATGTGGCGCGTGCGCATGGGATCCCCCGGTCGGCTAGTTGAGTCCCTCGGCGAGGGCCTTCTCGGTCGCGGCGCGGACGGCCGCCTCGGTCTCCCCGGTGAGCGGGAAGCGGGGCGGGCGGGTGGCGCCGCCGGGACGTCCGGCCAGGTCCATGGAGAGCTTGATCGCCTGGACGAACTCGGTCTTGGAGTCCCAGCGCAGCAGGGAGTGCAGGGACTTGTAGAGCGGCAGGGCGGTGGCCAGGTCCCCGGCGACGGCGGCCCGGTAGAGGTCGGCACAGGAGCGGGGCAGGGCATTGGGGTAGCCGGCGATCCAGCCGACCGCGCCGGCGAGGGCGAGTTCGAGCAGGACGTCGTCGGCGCCGATGAGGAGGTCCAGGCCGGGGGCGAGTTCGGCGATCTCGTAGGCGCGGCGGACGTCGCCGCTGAACTCCTTGACGGCGACGATGCTGCCGTCGGCGTGGAGCCGGGCGAGGAGGGCCGGGGTCAGGTCCACCTTGGTGTCGTACGGGTTGTTGTACGCGACCACCGGCAGGCCTGCCTTGGCGACCTCGGCGTAGTGGGCGCGTACGGTCTCGTCGTCGGCGCGGAAGGCGTTGGGCGGCAGGAGCAGGACGGAGCCGGCGCCGGCCTCGGCGGCCTGGTCGGCCCAGCGGCGGGCCTCGGCACTGCCGTAGGCGGCGACGCCCGGCATGACGCGGCTGCCGTCGCCGGCGGCCTCGACGGCGGTGCGGACGACGCGGGCGCGCTCCTCGTCGGTGAGGGTCTGGTACTCGCCGAGGGAGCCGTTGGGGACCACGCCGTCGCAGCCGCTCTCGATGAGCCAGGCGACGTGTTCGGCGTAGGCGTCGTAGTCGACGGAGAGGTCCTCGCGCAGCGGCAGGGCGGTGGCGACCATGATGCCGTGCCAGGGGCGGGTGCGGGTGTCCGCCGGGGCGGAGGGCGTGGCGGGCGCGGGCGCGGTGGTGTGCGCGTCGGTCATTGAGAGCTCCCTAGAGTGGTGTGTGACATTTTACTTGGGGGTGTGACTCGGCCACAAGAGGCCGGAGCCCGACGGTTCCGGCGCCGGCGGGCCTGCCGATCAGCCTTGGGCGGGCGGAAGTTCGGCCAATTGGCGCAGGGGCACCGGACAGGACAGGGGCCGCCGGTCCGGCGCCGGCTCCTCGCCGGCCAGCGCCGCCACGGCCGGGCCGCACATCCGGCCCTGGCACCAGCCCATTCCGGCGCGCGTGAGGAGCTTGGCGGTACGGGCGTCCCGGGCGCCGAGGTCGCAGACGGCCTCCCGGATCCGGCCGGCCGGAACCTCCTCGCACCGGCAGACGTCGGTGTCGTCGGTCAGCCAGCCGGTCCAGCCGGCGCCGGGGCGGTGGGCCGCGCCCATCGCGTCGGCGAAGGCGCGCAGCCGGGCGCGGCGGCGGGACAGGGCTCCGGGCACGGGCCGGCCGGCGATCGCGTGGGCCGCGATCTCGCCCTCGACCAGGGCCAGTTGGGCGCCGCCGATGCCGCCGGTCTCCCCGGCGGACCAGATGCCGGGGACGGAGGTGCGCTGGCGCGCGTCCAGCTCCAGGGCCACCGTGCCGTCCGCGGCGCGGCGGGTGGCGCAGCCGAGGGAGGTGGCCAGCTCCAGCTGCGGGACCAGCCCGTGGCCGACGGCCACGGCGTCGCAGGGGATCCGGCGGGCCGTACCGGGCAGCGGGCGCCAGTCGCGGTCCAGGCGGGCCACCGTGACGGCCTCGACGCGGTCGGTCCCGTGGGCGGCGGTCACCGCATGGCGGGTCAGGAGCCGGATGTGACGGCGCAGCAGGGCACCGCCGTACGTGGCGCCTTCGGCGAGCTTGGCCGGATTGCGCAGCAGGGCCTGCAGGTGCGGGGCGTACGCGGTGTAGGCGCCGGCCTCGACCGCGGCCGGCACCCGGGCCCCGGCCGCGGCGAGGGAGCCGGCGACGGCGAGGAGCAGGGGGCCGCTGCCGGCCACGACGACGCGGTGGCCCGGCAGGACGAGGCCGGACTTGAGCATGGCCTGTGCGCCGCCGGCGCCGACCACGCCGGGGAGGGTCCAGCCGGGGAAGGGAAGTTGGCGTTCGTACGCGCCGGTGGCCAGGAGGACGGCTCCGGCGTGGACGGTTGCGGGATGGTCGTCGGGGGTCGCGACGGCGTGCAGGGTCCAGGGGGCCGCCTCGCCGGCCGCCTCGCCGGTTCCGGGGGCTTGCGCCCCTGGGACCACCGTCCAGACGTGGTGGCCCGGGAGGTACGTGACGCGGCCCGCCGCCACGTGGGCCGCCAGGGCGGCGTCCCGCTCGGCGAAGGCGGCCCAGCCGTGGTGCAGGGCCTCGGGGCGGTCGGCCCCGAGGGCGGGGGCCGGGTGCCGGTAGAACTGGCCGCCGGGCCGCTCCCCCGCGTCCAGCAGGACGACGCGCAGGCCGAGCGCGGCGGCGGCCACCGTGGCGGCCAGGCCGGCCGGGCCGGCGCCGACCACCGCGAGGTCGGCCGGGGGCTGCGGCGGCTGCGAAGGCTTCGGTCGCGGGTCAGACGGCGAGGTCGGCACGGCCGGTCCCTTCCTGGGTGGTGATGGTGTCGCCCGGCTGGGCGGGGACGAGGCAGGCGCGCTGGTTCGGGCGGCCGTTGACGGTGACGAGGCAGTCATAGCAGCTGCCGATGCCGCAGAACGCGCCGCGGGGGCGGCCGCCGACGCGGGTGGTTCGCCAGGCGAGGATCCCGGCGGACCAGAGGACCGCGGCGATGCTCTGGCCCGCGCTGGCGGTCAGTTCGCGGCCGTCGAAGCGGAGGGTGTAGGTGGCGTCCGGGTGGCCTCCGACCAGGGTGCGGGGGGTCCGGTCCGGCCGGGGGGCGGGGTGGGTCATCTCGTGTCTCCCTCGGCGGGTGGGGCCGGTTGCCACCGGGTGGGCGGGGTGGTCCGGGCGGGTGGCCGTGTTGCGGTCAGGCGGGGGGGTGGGCTGTGGTGCGGTCGGGCGGGGGTGGGTGGGGCGGTCCGGGGTGGGGGCCGCTGCGCGGAGCCCTCTCCCCGCCCCGCCCTTTCTCCGTATCCCGGGGGCTCCGCCCCCGGACCCCCGGTCCTCAAGCGCCGGACGGGCTGGATCATGCGAAGCGGTTCGGGTGGAACGGGGTGAGGGGGACGGGTAAGGGGGTGTGGGTCAGGGACGAGGCGATCAGCACCCCCGTGGCCGGGGCCAGGCCGATGCCTGCGCCCTCGTGGCCGCAGGCGTGGTGGAGGCCGGGGACTCGGTGGTCCGGGCCGATGGCCGGGAGGTGGTCCGGCAGGTAGGGGCGGAAGCCGTGGTAGGTGCGCAGCACCCGGACGTCCGCCAGGACCGGGAACAGCGCGGCCGCCTGGGCGGCGAGGCGGCGCAGGGCCTCCACGGACAGGGTGCGGTCGAAGCCGACGCGCTCCCGGGTGGCCCCGATGAGGACCGGGCCGGCGGGGGTGCCCTCGACCACGGCCGAGGACTGCAGGGCCGCGGAGCCGCTGGCGACGTCCGCGATGTAGTCCGCGGCGTACACCTTGTGCCGGACCACCCGCGGCAGCGGCTCCGTCACCAGGACGAACCCGCGCCGCGGTAGCACTGGGAGGGTGGTGCCGGCGAGTTCGGCGATGCGGCCGCCCCAGGTGCCGGCGGCGTTGACCACCGCGGGGGCGAGGAGTTCACCGCGCGCCGTGCGGACCCCCCGGACGCTGCCGTCGGCCGTGCGCAGGACGGCCGTGACCTCCTCGCCCAGGTGCAGTTCGGCTCCCGACGCGGCGAGGAGCCGGGCCGCCGCCTGGGCGGGCTGGACCTGGGCGTCTTGGGGGTAGTGGAAGCCGCCGGCCATGCCGTGCGCGAGGTGCGGCTCCAGTGAGTGGAGGTCATCGGGGGCCGCCTCCAGCGCCTCCACCCCGGCGGCGCGCTGCCCGGCGGCGAAGTCGCGCAGTGCCTTCAGGGTGGCTTCGTCGGGGGCGACGACGAGGCCGCCCTTGGGCTCGTACTCGATCTCCTGCGGGAGCTCCGCGGCGAGTTCGCGCCACAGGCGGGCCGACAGCAGGGCGAGGTCGAGCTCCGGGCCGGCCTCCTTGTCGGAGACGAGCAGGTTGCCCTCCCCCGCCCCGGTGGTGCCGCCGGCGACGGGGCCTCGGTCGACGACGGCCACGCGCAGGCCGGCGCGGGCGGCGTAGTACGCGCAGGCGGCGCCGACGACGCCGGCTCCGATGATCACGACGTCCAGGGGATGTCTCTTGGGCACGGCAGTAATATGTCACATTCTTTAGTGGGTGCCTAGGTCCCGGCGCCGCACCGGCGGCCGGTCCCGCCCCCCGTGGCACGGGGCCGGCCGCCGCGGGCACCGGTCAGCTGCGCAGCGGTCCCTCGCAGCTGTAGCCCGAGGTGCCCGCCCTGTGGTCGGACCACACCTCCACCGGGGCGAAGGTGCAGTTCATGTCGGCGAGGTTGTTGGAGGCCGCGCCCGCCCGGTCGAGGAGGAAGTAGTCCACCGTCTCCGACATGTCCTTGAAGTTCTGGTCGTCGCTGCGCCAGTTCTTCAGGTTCGCCGTGATCCGCCCGGTGCAGGTGAACCGCCGCTTGCCCGGGTCCCCGTTCTCCACGCAGTCCGGCGTGCTGTACGTGGCCGTCGCGAAGGAGGACTTCACGGCCGCGAGCGCGGAGTCGCGCAGCTGCTCGTTGGGGGTGAAGACGGTGTTCGGCACGTACAGGTCGTTCACCTTGGCGATCTGCGCGTCCAGGAAGCGGTCGTAGTCGCGCTGGAGGTACGTGTCCGAGCCCATCCGGTGGCGCCAGGCGTCGAAGCCGGCCACGTCGTCGCTGCGCAGGCGGGTGTACATCTCGCGCAGCAGCGAGGGCTTCTCGGTCCACAGGAACTCGAAGAACGTGCCCGCGTAGTTGTAGAAGCGGAAGCCGTCCCCGTCGTAGGTGGCGTGCAGGAGCTGGTCGACGCTCATGCGCGGGCCGCCGCCGGCGGTGTCGCTGATGATGCCCCGGACCAGGGACTTGCGGACGGCGATGCCGTTGTCGCGGGTGGCGCCGTCGAAGAACTCGGCGGTGCCCTCGTCCATGGCGGTCGTGCGGTCGTTCTCGTACCAGGGGCCCTGGCCGAAGAAGCCGGGGACGGCGAAGCGCCCGTTGAGGTAGTGCGTGTACTCGTGCCGGAAGAGCTCCTCGAGGGTGAGGGAGGAGTCCTGCGGGACGCGCCGCTGGTAGGTGTAGAAGGTGGCGCCGTTCTCGATGTAGATGCCGCCGTTGTTGGTGCCGTAGCCCGTCAGGATCGGGTGGTAGTTCACGTAGTCGGCGCGGGAGGCGTACAGCACGATGTTCAGGGTGGTGTTCGGGTCGCCGGCGAGCGGCTGGTCGGTGCCCAGGACCCGGTGGAACTGCGTCTTGACCTGCTTGCTCGCGTAGTAGAGCTGGTCGACGGTGGCCCGGTCGAGGGCGGTGCGGACCTTGATGCCGCCGTTGTCGTAGGTGTAGGTGTTCGGGAAGAGCTGCTTCTCGATGTCCTCCTTGCACACCCCGTACGGCTTGCACGCCCCGTAGAAGTTGAGCCAGGAGACGACCTTCGCCCACTGCTCGCTGCCGTCGCCGAAGGTGGAGCGGGCGACCGGGAGCAGGGCGCCGAGGTCGGCGACGGTGCGGTCCTTGACCGCGTCGACCTGGCCGAAGCGGCCGAACTCGCCGAGCGCGTCGCGCGCCACCCAGGAGTTGGCGGTGCCCTTGAGGTGTCCGTAGCCGGCGAAGGCCTTGAAGAAGTCGCGGTAGGAGGCGTCGGCGGCCACCGCCGCGTGGAAGGCGGTGTCCTGGTTGCCCGGGTAGACGCCGAGGTAGTTCACGGACAGGGCGGCCAGGGCGGCGCCCGCCCAGGCGGTGTCCTGGTTCGTGGCCGGGTGGGCCGGGTCCATGGTGGCCAGGACCTTCTTGATGAGCTCCAGCTGGTGCTGGCGCAGGCCGGGTGCGCTGGCGGCGTAGAGGGCCTCGCGCAGCGTGCGGGCGTTGGAGGCCGTGGCGTCGAAGGTGCGGGCGGCGGCGCCGAAGTCGGCGATGGCCCGGCGCATGGCGTCGACGGTCGGGGGGTCGGTGACGTCGATCTCGGAGCGCGAGTAGTCGTGGTAGGCCACGGCGTGCAGGTAGGTGAACATCTCCTCCAGGTGGGAGGAGCCCTTCCCGTCGTGGGCGGCGGCCAGGGCGGATATCCGGCGGGACACGGCCTGGACGTGGGCGTCGGACATGACCGGGGCCAGGCGGGCGTCCCAGGTCCAGATCAGCCCGCGCAGACAGCCGTCGGCGGTGACGGCCTGGTCGCCGAGGAAGTCGGCGAACTGCTCCGGGGACAGGCCGGTGATCCCGTCGAGGGTGCAGGGGACGCCCGCGGCGAGGGTCCTGCCGGTCGGGGCGGCCTGGGCGGCGACGGACTTGCGGCTCTTCTCGGTGCGTTCGGCGGGCGCGGCCGCGGCCGTGGCGGCGCCGGGTGTGCGGCCGGCGGCGGGCGCGGGGGCCGGGGCGGTGCCGGGGGCCCGGTCGGCGCCGGGCGCGGGGGCCGGGGCGGGAACGGCCTCCTGCTGCGTGGCCACGCGGTCGACCTCGTCGAACGGGTTCGCACCGGGCGCACCGCCGGTGAAGGCCGCGGGCGCGGCGGCGGCTCCGGCCGCCCGGGCGGGGGCGGGGGCCGCCGCGGTCTCGGCGGCCTGGGTCACGGCCTGGCCGGCGGTGGCGAGCAGGGTGACGGCGACGGCGGCCGAGAGGAGGGACGTACGCACAGCTCTGTGCTGGGACACCAAGGACTCCTGAAGGGAGGGGAGGTGGGGGACATGGCGCGCAAGGTGCTGCGTGAGGCGTGGTGCGTGAGGCGTGGTGCGTGAGTGGTACGCGAACTGCCCTGCGCCACTCGAACTGCCTTGTGTCATACGGCGTTTGACGGGGATTAACGCACCGCGGTGTGAGCTGTAACATAGTAATGTGAAATTGCACTGACAAGACCTGTGCACCCACCAGTTCTCGTCTTCCCCAGGGAGCCCTTGTGTCCGACGCCTCCTCCCGCCTCAACATCGGCAGCCACGACCTGCCGGTGTCCCCCGAGTTGTCCCGCTTCATGGCGGGCAACTGGGCCCCGTCGCCGCTCCCCGACACCGCACGGATCCCCGCGTACGAGGTCACCCCCGCCCGGCGCGCCCGGCTCTCGGCGCTGTTCCCGGGCGAGCGGCTGATCGTCCCCGCCGGGGAGCTGAAGGTCCGCTCCAACGACTGCGACCACCGCTTCCGCCCGCACAGCGCGTACGCCTGGCTCACCGGCCTGACCGGGGAGGACCAGGTGGGCCACGTCCTGGTGCTGGAGCCGGCCGGCCCGCACGGCCACGAGGCCGTCCTCTACCTGCGCCCGCGCTCCGCACGCACGGGCGGCAACGAGGAGTTCTACCGGGACCGCCGCTACGGCGAGTTCTGGGTCGGCCGCCGCCCCGACCTGGCGGAGGCGGAGCGCCTGACCGGGCTGCGCTGCGCCCACCTGGACACCCTCGGCACTCCGGACGGGCGCAATCCGGCCACCGACCCGGAGCTGGCGGCCGCGCTCTCCGAGCTGCGCCTGGTCAAGGACGCCTGGGAGGTCGAGCAGCTCCAGCTCGCGGTCGACCACACCGCCGCCGGGTTCGAGGACGTCGTACGGGCGCTGCCGCGGGCCCTGGCGCACCCGCGCGGCGAGCGGTGGATCGAGGGCGTCTTCGACCTGCGCGCCCGCGCCGAGGGCAACGGCACCGGGTACGACACCATCGCGGCGTCAGGGGCGCACGCATGCGTACTGCACTGGATCCGCAACGACGGCCGGCTCGACCGGGACGAACTGCTGCTGCTCGACGCGGGCGTGGAGACCGACACCCTCTACACGGCCGACGTCACCCGCACCCTTCCGCTGTCGGGGCGCTTCTCCCCCGTCCAGAAGCAGGTGTACGAGCTGGTGCTCGCCGCCCAGGAGGCCGGGATCGCGGCGCTGCGCCCCGGCGCGAGCTTCCGCGACTTCCACCGGGCCGGGATGCGGGTGATCGCCGAGGGCCTCGCGGAGTGGGGCGTGCTCAAGGACGCGCAGGGCGACCTCCACCGGCGCTACACCTTGTGCAGCAGCGGCCACATGCTCGGCCTGGACGTCCACGACTGCGCCAAGGCGCGCGCGCAGACGTACCTGGACGGGGTCCTGGAGGAGGGCCAGGTGCTCACGGTCGAGCCGGGCCTGTATCTCCAGCCGGACGACGAGACGCTGCCGCCGGAGCTCCGGGGCATCGGGGTCCGCATCGAGGACGACCTCGTGATCACGGCGACCGGGGCCCGGCTGATGTCGGGGGCGCTGCCGCGCACCGTCGCCGGGATCGAGGAGTGGATGGGGACGCTGCTGGAGGGCTGAGCGCCGGCGTCCGACGAGTCACGCCGGTCCGCAGCGTGCGAGGGGCCGGCCCGGGTGCCCCGGGCCGGCCCCTCGTCGCGCGCGAGCAGGACTCGGGCTGGGTTCAGAGGTGCGCTTCAGGGGTGCGCTTCAGCGGTGCGGTCTAGTGGCGGTGGCCGTTGTCGTAGCGGCCGTTGTCATAGCCGTTGTAGTGGTTGTAGTAGTCGTTGTAGTGGCCGTAGTCGCCGCGGTCATAGTTCGAGTAGTAGCGGTTCCAGTTGTCGTACCGGTAGTCGTTCCGGTAGTCGTACCAGGCGTCGACGTCCCAGCACCGGTCGTAGCGGTCGCGGCGGTAGTTCCAGTCGCAGCAGTAGCGCCAGTCTCCGCGCCAGTCGTCGCACCACCTGTAGTTCTGCGGAACCTGCGTGCTGGAGCTCTGCGGAACCTGCGTGTGCTCCGCGGCGAAAGCACCGCTCACCGGCATGAGGCCGAGCGTGACGCCCGCGGCCCCCGCCACGACCGCTGAAATGATCCCTCGGCGCATGACCATGCACCTCCGAACATGGTTGACGATGTCACAAAGGGGACATATCCACCCTCCCTCGTCCTCCTGCCCCTGTCAAAGTCATGACGGAGCCGCCCCGTCGAGAACGGCAATACCGTCCAGTTCGACCAGCGCCTCGACGTCCCAGAGCCGGACGATGCCGACGACCGCCATCGCCGGATAGTCGCGGCCCGCCAAGCGGCGCCAGATCCGGCCCAGTTCGCGGGCGTGGGCCCGGTACTCCGCCACGTCCACCGCGTACACCGTCACCCGCACCAGGTCCGCCGCGGTGCCGCCCGCTGCGGCCAGGGCGGTCAGCAGCCCGGACAGGGCCCGCTCGAACTGCTCGGGCAGCGTGTCGCCGACCACCTTGCCCGCGGCGTCGAGGGCCGTCTGGCCGGCCAGGAAGACCAGCCGGGAGCCGGTCGCGGCCACCGCGTGGGAGAAGCCCGTCGGCGGGGAGAGCTCGGGCGGGTTGATGCGCTCGGGGCTCACCGGTACAGCTCCCGAGCGATGATCGTGCGCTGGACCTCGCTCGCCCCCTCGTAGATCCGCGGGGCGCGGACCTCCCGGTAGAGGTGTTCCAGCAGGTGGCCGCGTTGCAGGGCGACGGCCCCGTGCAGCTGGACGGCGTGGTCGACCACGTACTGCGCCGTCTCCGTCGCCAGCAGCTTCGCCATGGCCGAGCGGCGCGGCACGTCCGGGGCGCCCGCGTCGTACGCGCCCGCCGCCGCGTAGACCAGCAGCCGGGCGGCCTCGGTCCGGGTGGCCATCTCGGCGACCCGGTGCCCCACCGCCTGGAGGTCGCCGAGCACCCCGCCGAACGCGGGCCGGCGCGCGGTGTGGGCCAGCGTCGCGTCCAGCGCGGCCCGTGCCATGCCGACCGCGAAGGCCCCCACGCTGGGTCGGAACAGGTTGAGGGTGGCCATCGCCACGGCGAAGCCCCGGCCCGGCTCGCCCAGGAGGTCTGCGGGACCCACCGGGACCCCGTCGAAGACGAGGCGGCCGATGGGGTGCGGGGAAAGCATGTCCAGGGGCTCGCCGGACAGGCCCGGCCGGTCGGCGGGGACCAGGAAGGCGGTGACGCCCTTGGCGCCCGGCCCCTCACCCGTTCGGGCGAACACGGTGTAGAAATCCGCCTCGGGGGCGTTGGAGATCCAGCACTTCTCCCCGGTCAGCCGCCACCCGCCCGCACCGCGCGCGTCTCCCCCGCCCCCCGCCGCCGGGTCCGGCTCGGCCGCCAGGGCCAGCGCCGCCGCGTCCGACCCGGCCCCCGGCTCGCTCAGCGCGAAGGCCGCCACCGCCCGCCCGGCCCGCACCCGCGGCAGCCAGCGGTCCCGCTGCTCCGCCGTGCCCGCGCTGAGCACGGGGTGGGCGCCGAGCCCCTGGAGGGCGAGGGCCGTCTCCGCCTCCGTGCAGCCGTACGCGAGGGACTCGCGCAGCAGGCACAACTCCAGGGCGCCCGCGTCGAAGACCCGCTCCAACAGGCCGAGCGCGCCGAGCTCGGCCAGCAGCGGGCGGTTGACCCGCCCCGGTTCCCCCTTGTCGGCCAGCGGGCGCAGCCGCGCGGCCGCCACGGTGCGCAGCTCGGCGCACCACTGCTCTTGTTCCGCTCCGAGCGCGAATCCGGTCATCCGAACATCCCCGCTTCTATCGCGTCGTATTGACTGCCGTCACCATCACGATACGCTCGTGGCGAACACCGCACGGCCGGCTCCACCCACTTCGGTCCCCCACCAGGGGGCCGCTGCCGTTGCAAGGGGGCGAATCCGCCTTGGAGCTCAAGCCATCCGCCCACACCGACACCTTCGCCCGCGACCACCTGCCGCCGGCCCACACCTGGCCGCAGCTCGTCTTCGAACTGCCCGAACTGGCCTATCCGGACCGGCTCAACTGCGGGACCGAGCTCCTCGACGGCACCATCGCCCGCCTCGGCCCGGAGCGCCCCGCCTTCCGCAGCGAGAGCGGCGAGGTGTGGACGTACGGGGAGCTGCGCGACCGCGTGGACGCACTGGCGCACGTGCTCACCGCCGACCTCGGCGTGGTCCCCGGCAACCGGGTGCTGCTGCGCGGCCCGACCGGGCCGTGGCTGGCCGCCTGCTGGCTCGCGGTGATGAAGGCGGGCGCGGTGGCCGTCACGGTGCTCGCCCAGCAGCGGGCCCAGGAGCTGGCCACGGTGTGCGCGATGGCCCGGGTGCGGCACGCGCTGTGCCACGTCACGGTGCTGGACGACCTGGCCCGCGCCGCGGCGCCCGGCCTGCGGATCACCCCGTACGGCGGCGAGGGCCCCGGCGACCTGCTGCAGCTGGCCGAGCGCCACCGCGAGCCCTTCCCGGCCGTGGAGACCTCCGCCGACGACGTGGCCCTGATCGCCTTCACCTCCGGGACCACGGGCCGCCCCAAGGGCTGCATGCACTTCCACCGCGACCTGCTCTCGGTCGCCGACACCTTCTCCCGCACCGTGCTCAGACCCCGGCCCGACGACGTCTTCGCAGGCAGCCCGCCGCTCGGCTTCACCTTCGGCCTCGGCGGCCTGGTCGTCTTCCCGCTGCGCGCGGGCGCCTGCGCACTGCTGATGGACCAGGCGGGGCCGCGCCGGCTGCTGCCCGCCCTCGCCGAGCACCGGGTGACGGTGCTGTTCACCGCCCCCACCGCGTACCGGGCGATGCTGGACGCGCTGGGCCCGTACCACGTCGGGGCCTACGACCTCTCCGCGCTGCGCCGCTGCGTCTCGGCGGGCGAGAACCTCCCGGCCGCGACCTGGCAGGCCTGGTACGAGCGCACCGGGCTGCGGATCATCAACGGGATCGGCGCCACCGAGCTGCTGCACATCTTCATCTCCGCCTCCGACGACGACATCCGGCCGGGCACCACCGGCCGCGTCGTCCCCGGCTGGCAGGCCCGCGTGGTCGACGCCGCGGGCCGGCCGGTCGCGGACAACGAGCCCGGGCTGCTCGCCGTGCGCGGGCCCGTGGGCTGCCGGTACCTGGCCGACCCGCGGCAGGAGGAGTACGTACGCGGCGGCTGGAACCTGACCGGGGACACCTACGTCAGGGATCCGGAGGGCTACTTCCGCTACGTCGCCCGCGCCGACGACATGATCGTCTCGGCGGGGTACAACATCGCGGGCCCGGAGGTGGAGGAGGCGCTGATGCGCCACCCGGACGTGGCCGAGGCGGCGGTGGTCGGGCGCCCGGACGAGCGGCGCGGGCAGATCGTGGTCGCGTACACCGTGGCCCGGCCGGGCACCACCCTGTCCGAGGAGGCGCTGCGGACGTTCATGCGGGCCGAGCTCGCGCCCCACAAGTGCCCGCGCGTGTTCGTATTCGTTCCGGCGCTGCCGCGGACCGCGACCGGGAAACTGCAGCGGTACCGGCTGCGCGATCTAGAGTGAGCCCGTGGCAGAGCAGCACACCCCGCGATCCCTGATCGTCACCTTCTACGGCGCCTACGGGCGGTCCTTCGAGGGACCGGTCCCGGTGTCCGCCCTGGTCCGCCTGCTGGGCGCGGCCGGTGTGGACGCGCCATCGGTCCGCTCCTCGGTGTCCCGGCTCAAGCGGCGCGGCTTCCTGCTGCCCGCGCGCGCCGCGGACGGCTCGGCCGGGTACGAGCTCTCCGCGGAGGCCCGCCGGCTGCTGGACGACGGCGACCGGCGCATCTACGGGGAGCGCGGAGCCGAGGCCTCGGGGGAATGGCTGCTGGCGGTGTTCTCCGTCCCGGAGCAGGAGCGCCACAAGCGGCACCTCCTGCGCTCCCGCCTGGCCCGGCTGGGCTTCGGCGCGGTGGCTCCGGGCGTGTGGATCGCCCCCGCCCATGTGGAGGAGGAGACCGGGCACACCCTGGAGCGGCTGCACCTGACGGCGTACGTGGAGCTCTTCCGCGGCGCGCACCTGGGGTTCGCGCCGACCGCCGAGGCGGTGGCCCGCTGGTGGGACCTGGCGGCCCTGGCCAAGGCCCACGAGGAGTTCCTCGACCTGCACGAGCCGGTGCTGCGCGCCCTGCAGCAGGGCGGCGAGCCCACTGCGGAGGAGGCCTACCGGGGCTACCTGCGCGCCCTGGACAGCTGGCGGCGGCTGCCGTACGCCGACCCGGGGCTGCCGCGCGAGCTGCTGCCGTCGGACTGGCCCGGCGACCGGGCCGCGGCCGTCTTCGGCGAACTGCACGCCCGGCTGCGGGACATCGGGGCGCGGTTCGTGGAACCGTAGCGGACGGCGGGGACGTCAGGACCCGATGTGACGAGAGCCGGTCTTCCGCCTGGAGCTCCGCCGCCCGGATTCGGGCCGCCGGCGCCGCCACCGCCCCTGCAGCCGCCCACCGCCCCGTCGCGCAAGCGGGTGCGCCTGTGGACCGTGGCGGTGGCGGCGCTGGGCGGCGCCCTCGCCGGCTACCTGGCGTACGTACTGGCCGCCAACGCCAGGGCCTACTGCGACGCGGGCTGGGAGGCGGGCGGCAGGTTCGGCCTGCTCTTCGAGATGGTCGTGATGCTCGTCCCGGGGTGCGCGCTGCTCGCCGCACTGGTCTGGCTGCTCGCCCGGCGCGTGAACCCGGCGGTCGGCGTGGCGGCCGTGGTGCTGGTCCTGGCGGTGGTGGTCCTCTGGTACTTCGCCGCCGAGGGCACCTTGGCCGGCTACCCCGGGGACTCCGGGCTGTGCGGCCCGGACAACGTGCCGCCGTGGTGGCCCGGCTGGCTGCCCTCCTGATCTCTCGGTGACCTCTCGGGCGGGGTCCGCCGGGCCGGAATTTCGGGTGCGGGCTGGTGGCGGGCCGCGCCATCATGAGCCATGCCCTGGACCTTCACGCACGATCTGGCCGCCTACCGGACCGCGGCCGGGCCCGCCGTGGCCGCCGACCCGGTGTCGAACACACTGCTGCTGACGGTGGAGGGCGCCCTGGTGCGCCGCGGCCCGCACGCCTACTCCGACCACGACCCGGTGTTCGGCTGGTGGACCGGCGCGGACGGGGCCGTCGCGGGCGCCCTGGTGTGCACCCCGCCGTTCCCGCTGGTGCTGGGCCGGGTCCCGGACGAGGCCGTCGCGGCGCTCGGCGAGGCGCTGCACCGGGAGCCGCTGCTGGGCGGCATCGGCGGGTTCAACGCGCGGCGCGCCGACGGGGAGCGGCTCGCGCAGGCCTGGGGGCGGCCGGTCGGCGACCCGGAGGTGCTGCGGCTGTACCGGCTCGGCGACCTGGTGGCGCCGGAACCCGCGCCGGCGGGGCGGGCCCGGACCGCGGGCGAGGCGGACCTGCCGCTGGTGCGGGAGTGGTTCACGGCGTTCGCTCTCGAGCTGGACGACCCCGTGCCGGGGGATGCGGTGACGCGCGACCGGGTCGCGCAGCGCGGGGTGGTGCTGTGGGAGGACGGCGGCGGCCGGCCGGTCGCGGTGGCCTCGTTCAGCGCCGAGGTGGGCGGGGCCTCGCGGATCGGCCCCGTGTACACCCCGCCGGCCGAGCGCCGCCGCGGGTACGCGGCCGGGGTGACGCATGCCGCGGTCGGGGCGGCGCGGGGGGCCGGGGCCTCGGAGGTGCTGCTGTTCGCGGACACGGCGAATCCGACCAGCACCGGCGTGTACCTCCGCCTCGGCTTCCGCCCGGTGGAGGACCGCGCGGTGGTGGTCCCGGCGTGACCGGCTCACACGAGGCGCAGGAAGCGCAGGAGCAGGGCCTCGAGCCGCTGTGGATGGTGGTGGCGAACGTCGTGCAGTGGCGCCGCTACGGCGAGGGCGGCCAGGGGCAGCGCCCGGGCACGAAGAGCTTCAAGGGCGGCTCCCGGGTGTACGTCCAGGAGTCGGTGGACGGAGCGGAGAACTGCATGGTGATCGGGCGTCCCCGGCACACCCGGCGGTACGTCGCGGCGTTCGTGTCCACCCGCCACCTGCACACCTTCCGTCCCAAACTGGTGCGCAGCCCGGCCGTCCTGCGGACCGCCGAGTGGTCCGGCTTCCCGGACGGGGCGGCCGCGGCGCGCGCCGCGGCCGTGTACGAGCGCAAGGCGCGCGAGCTGCGGACCTGGCGCTGGGCGGACTGGCACCATCCCGAGCCGTGCCTGTGCCACGAATGCCTGACCTCGGCCGCCGCCTGAGCGAACCGGCGGAACCGGGTTCCGTGCGCTCCGCGTCCGGTGCGCTCAAACGCCGCGCGGGCTGGATTTATCCAGCCCCGCCGGCGTTTGAGGCGCGGGGTCCGGGGCGGAGCCCCGATCTTTGACGGGGCCGGGTGGGGGAACGGCTCCGCGCAGCGGGGGCGGAAGGGTCAGGCCCTGCCCGTCGGGGGCTTGCGGCTGCCGGCGCGGTACGGGGCGGGCCACGGGGCGGCCGGGCCCGTGTAGGACTGGTCGGCGGCCGCGTGCAGCGTCCAGTGCGGGTCGTACAGGTGGGGCCGCCCGATCGCGCACAGGTCGGCGCGGCCCGCCAGGAGGAGGGAATTGACGTCGTCCCACGAGGAGATCGCGCCGACGGCGATGACGGGAACGCCCAGCGCGTTGCGGATCCGGTCGGCGTACGGGGTCTGGTACGAGCGTCCGAACTCGGGGGTCTCATCGGCGACGACCTGCCCCGTGGAGACGTCGATGGCGTCGGCCCCGTGGGCGGCGAAGGCGGCCGCGATGGCCACGGCGTCCTCGGCCGAGGTGCCGCCGGGCGCCCAGTCCGTGGCGGACAGCCGCACCGTCATCGGCCGGTCCTCGGGCCACACCTCGCGGACGGCGTCGAAGACCTCCAGCGGGAAGCGGAGCCGCCCGGCCAGGCTGCCCCCGTAGGCGTCCTCGCGCCGGTTGGTCAGCGGGGAGAGGAAGCCGGACAGCAGGTAGCCGTGGGCGCAGTGCAGTTCGAGCAGGTCGAAGCCGCAGCCGGCGGCCCGGGCGGCGGCGCCCGCGAACTCGGCGCGGATCGCGGCCAGATCCCGGCGGGTGAGGGCGCGCGGGACGGCCGAGACGCCGGGCCGGTACGGCAGCGCCGAGGCGGCCACCACCGGCCAGTTGCCCTCGGGCAGCGGGTCGTCCATCCCCTCCCACATCAGGCGGGTGGAACCCTTGCGGCCCGAGTGGCCGAGCTGGACGCCGAGGGCGGTCCCCGGCGCGGAGGTGTGCACGAAGTCGGCGATGCGGGTCCAGGCGGCGGCCTGCGAGTCCGTGTACAGGCCGGTGCAGCCGGGGGTGATGCGGCCCTCGGGGGACACGCAGACCATCTCGGTCATGACCAGGGCGGCCCCGCCGAGGGCGCGGGCGCCGAGGTGGACGAGGTGGAAGTCGCCGGGCATGCCGTCCCCGCCGGCCGCGGAGTACATGTCCATCGGGGAGACCACGACCCGGTTGCGCAGGGTCAGCCCGCGCAGGCGCAGCGGGGTGAACATGGGCGGGGTCGCCTCGTCGGGGCAGCCGAAGTCCCGCTCCACGGCCCGGGTGAACCGTTCGTCGCGCATCCTCAGGTTGCCGTGGGTGACGCGGCGGCTGCGGGTGAGCAGGTTGAACGCGAACTGCCGCCCGGGCTGGTCGACGTACCCGGCGAGCTCCTCGAACCACCGCATGCTGGCGGCCGCGGCGCGCTGGGTGGAGGCCACCGCGGGCCGGCGGGCCGCCTCGTACGCGGCGAGGGCGGCGGGCACGTCGGGCTCGGCGGCGACGGCCTCGGCGAGGGCGAGCGCGTCCTCCACGGCCAGTTTGGTGCCCGAGCCGATGGAGAAGTGCGCGGTGTGCGCCGCGTCGCCGAGGAGCACCACGTTGCCCTGGGACCACCGCTCGTTGACGACGGTGCGGAACCCGGTCCAGGCGGAGCGGTTGCCGCGCAGCGGGCGGCCGCGCAGGGCCTCGCTGAAGACCTTGGCGCAGCGGGCCGCCGATTCGGCCTCGTCGCACAGGTCGAAGGCGGCGGCCCGCCAGACCTCCTCGCGCATCTCCACGATGACGGTGGAGGAGTCCTGCGCGTACGGGTAGGCGTGCAGCTGCATGACGCCGTGCTCGGTCTCGGCGATCTCGAAGCGGAAGGCGTCGAAGGCGAAGTCGGAGGCGAGCCAGATGTACCGGCAGCGCCCGCCCGTCACGGTGGGCCGGAAGTGCGCGGCGCCGCTGCGCCGGGTAGCGCTGTGCACCCCGTCGGCGGCGACGACCAGGTCGTACGAGGCGGCCAGCGCCTCGGCGTCGGGCGCGGGCGTGCGCAGGCGCAGGTGGACGCCGAGGTCGGCGCAGCGGGCGTGGAGGATCTCCAGGAGCCGGCGCCGGCCGAGGGCGGCGAAGCCGTGGCCGCCGGAGGTCAGCATGCGGCCGCGGTGGACGATGTCGATGTCGTCCCAGCGGACGAACTCGGCGCTCAGGGCGGCGTAGACCTCCGTGTCGGCCCGTTCGATGCCGCCGAGGGTCTCGTCGGAGAGGACCACGCCGAAGCCGAAGGTGTCGTCGGGTGCGCCGCGCTCCCAGACGTGGACCGTGTGCCCCTGCCGGGCGAGCAGCGCAGCGGCGTACAGCCCGCCCGGCCCCCCGCCGATCACCGCGACGCCGAGTGTGCTCGCGACGGGCATGGCGCTACCTGCCCTTCCACTCCGGGGGCCGCTTCGCGGTGAAGGCGGCGTGGAACTCGGCGTAGTCCTGGCCGTTCATCAGCAGGGCCTGGGTGTTGGCGTCCAGCTCCACGGAGGCGCCGAGCGGCATGTCGAGCTCGGCGGTCAGCAGGGCCTTGGTCTGGGCGTAGGCGAGGGCGGGTCCGGCGGCGAGGTGGGTGGCGAGTTCGGCGGCCCGGGCGTCGGCCTTGCCCTCCTCGGTGAGCTCGCTGAGCAGCCCGATCCGCTCGGCCTCCGGGGCGCGTACGGGCTCTCCGAGCATCAGCAGCCGGGTGGCGTGGCCGAGGCCGACGACGCGGGGCAGCAGGTAGGCCGCTCCCATGTCCCCGCCGGAGAGGCCGACGCGGGTGAAGAGGAACGCGAAGCGGGCGGTGGGGTCGGCGATGCGGAAGTCGGCGGCGAGGGCGAGGACGGCCCCGGCGCCGGCGGCGACCCCGTGCACGGCGGCGATCACCGGGAAGGGGCATTCGCGGACGGCGCGCACGACCTGGCCGGTCATCCGGTTGAAGTCCAGGAGCTGGGCGGTGTCCATGGCGAGGGTGGCGCCGATGATCTCGTCGACGTCGCCGCCGGAGCAGAAGCCACGGCCCTCGCCGCCGAGGACGAGGGCGCGCACGGAGCGTTCGCGGGAGAGTTCGGCGAGGAGGTCGCGCAGGTCCGCGTAGGCGCCGAAGGTGAGGGCGTTGAGTTTCTCGGGGCGGTCGAGGGTGACGGTGGCCACGCCGTCCTGCCGGCTCACCCGCAGGTGGCGCCACCGTTCGGTCGCTGGTGTGGAACCGATGAAGGGGCTCACGGCATCGACGGTATCACCGCGTCATGACTTCCGTCACAGAAACGCGATACGCCGATCGGCCGATGCCGCGAGCACGGGCGCCGCTCCCGCCCGCATGAGTATGCGGTGGTTATGCGGCTGCGGGGGCAGGGGCGGCGAGGGTGGCGACGAGTACGGCCTTGATCGTGTGCAGCCGGTTCTCGGCTTCGTCGAAGACGACCGAGTGCGCCGACTCGAACACCTCGTCGGTGACCTCCAGCGACTCCAGGCCGTGCCGCTCGTGGATCTCCCGGCCGACCTTGGTGCCCAGGTCGTGGAAGGCCGGAAGGCAGTGCAGGAACTTCACGTCCGGGTTGCCGGTGGCGCGCAGCACGTCCATGGTGACCGCGTACGGGGCCAGGGCGGCGATCCGCTCGTCCCAGACCTCCTTGGGCTCGCCCATGGAGACCCACACGTCGGTGGCGACGAAGTCGGCCCGGTCGACGCCCTCGGCGACCTCCTCGGTCAGGGTGATCCGGGCCCCGCTCGCGGCGGCGAGCTCGTTCGCCCGGGCCACGACGTCCTCGGCCGGCCAGTAGGCCTTGGGCGCGACGATGCGGACGTCCATGCCGAGCAGGGCGCCGGTCACCAGGTAGGAGTTGCCCATGTTGAAGCGGGCGTCGCCGAGGTAGGCGAAAGCCATCCGGTCCAGCGGCTTGGCGCAGTGTTCGGTCATGGTGAGGACGTCGGCGAGCATCTGGGTGGGGTGCCATTCGTCGGTGAGCCCGTTGAAGACGGGCACGCCGGCGTGCTCGGCGAGCGCCTCGACGGCCTCCTGGCTGTCACCGCGGTACTCGATCCCGTCGAACATCCGGCCCAGCACGCGGGCGGTGTCCTTGACGGACTCCTTGTGGCCGATCTGGGAGCCCGCGGGGTCGAGGTAGGTGGTGTGGGCGCCCTGGTCGGCGGCGGCGACCTCGAACGCGCAGCGGGTGCGCGTCGAGGTCTTCTCGAAGATCAGCGCGATGTTCCGGCCCTGGAGGCGCCGCTGCTCGGTGCCGGCCCGCTTGGCGGCCTTCAGCTCGGCGGCCAGTTCGACCAGGCCGCGGAACTCGCCGGCGGTGAAGTCGAGCTCCTTGAGGAAACTGCGGCCGAGGAGGTCGGTGGCCATGGGCGTACTCCAGGGTGGGACGACAGGGGATGCCTGGAAGTCTATACGAACATCTGTATTCATATACAGCCCGCCCCCTGTGTTCCTCGCCTCGCCTCCTCGCCCCTCCCTCCTCGTGGTCTTCCGATCATGCCTGGTAGGGCGCCGCCCGGCCTCCTCGGACCGGCCCGGACTGACCCGAGCGGGCCTTCAGACGGGGTCCCGCTCCACCGGACAGCTCATGCAGCGCGGGCCGCCCCGGCCCCGCCCGAGCTCGCTGCCGGGGATCTCGATGACCTCGATGCCCTGCTTGCGCAGGTGCGTGTTGGTGGTCACGTTCCGCTCGTACGCCACGACCACCCCCGGCTCCACCGCGAGGACGTTGCAGCCGTCGTCCCACTGCTCGCGCTCCGCCGCGTGCACGTCCTGCGTCGCGGTCAGCACCCGGATCGAGTCCAGCCCGAGGGCCGCCGCGACGGCCCGGTGCATGTGCTCCGGCGGGTGGTCCGTCACCTTCAGCTCCTGGAGCCCGGCGCCCGGCTCGATGGTGTACGAGCGCAGCATGCCCAGGCCCGCGTACTGGGTGAACGTGTCCCCGTCGACCATCGTCATCACGGTGTCCAGGTGCATGAAGGCCCGCCTCTTCGGCATGTCGAGGGCCACGATCGTGGTAGCCGACCCGGCCGCGAACAGGCCCCGCGCCAGCATCTCCACCGCCTGCGGCGTGGTCCGCTCGCTCATCCCGATCAGCACTGCGCCGTTGCCGATGACGAGCACGTCCCCGCCCTCGATGGTCGAGGGGTAGTCGGCCTGGCCCTGCGACCAGTAGTGGAAGGCACCGGAGGCGGTGAACAGCGGGTGGTGCTTGTAGATGGCCTCGAAGTGCACGGTCTCGCGCTGCCGGGCCGGCCAGCGCATGGCGTTGATGGACACCCCGTCGTAGATCCAGGCCGAAGTGTCGCGGGTGAACAGGTGGTTGGGCAGCGGGCCGAGGAGGAAGTCGTCGAGTTCCATGGCGTGGAAGCGGACGGAGACCGGCTCGGCGTGCCGTTCGAGGAACTCGCGCTTGGTCATCCCTCCGACCAGGGCCTCGGCGAGGTCGGCCGGCGGCAGCCCGTCGAACACCGCCCGCAGGTGGTCGGTGGCGAGCGGCCCGTACTCCTTCTCGTCGAAGACCCGGTCCAGGACCAGGTGCCTGGCCTCGGGGATGTCCAGGGCCTCGCGCAGCAGATCGCCGAAGAGGTGCACCTCCACACCCCGGTCCCGCAGCACGTCGGCGAATCCGTCGTGCTCCTGGCGGGCCCGGCGCACCCACAGCACGTCGTCGAAGAGCAGTGCGTCCTTGTTGCTCGGAGTGAGCCGCTTCAGCTCCAGATCGGGCCGGTGGAGGATGACGCGGCGAAGCCGTCCGGCCTCGGAGTCGACATGGAATCCCATGGCGTACACGTTCGCAGACCGGACGGCTTTTTGACGTGGCGTTCGACCAGTTCCGGGCAGAGGCCCCGGCGGGCCGCGCCGCGCGGGTCAGTGCAGCCCGAGGAGCGCCGACGGGGTCCCGATCAGCTCCGGGGCGATCACGCCGAGTTCGGGCTTGGCCAGGTTCGGCACACCCGCGTTGCCGGCGTCCGGCGCCGTCAGCAGGCCGCCGAGGACCACGCCGGGGGTCTTGGCGCGCAGGGGGGTGGCCGGCGCCTCCAGCCCGCCCTCCGCGTCGGTGGCCGGGTCGCCGAGCAGGTTCGGCACCGGGGTGCTGACCAGGGTGCTGCCGAGGTCGGTGCCGATGGGCACCACGGGCACGAGGGAGGTGGGGAGCAGGTCGCCCGAGTGGTGGCGGACCTCCGGGGCGCCGACGACCGGTACCGGCACGCCGGTGCCCACGCGCGGCGTGTCCACGCCCAGGGTGGTCTTCACGGCGTCCAGCGGGACCGACACCGGCACCGCGTCGGCCGCGGCCGGGGTGGCCGCGCCCGCCGCGGCCATACAGGTCATGAGCGCCGCAAGGCTTCCGCGCGCGGTCATCTTCATAGGTGACGTTCCGTCCTTCCAGGGTCGCGGACATTCCGCTGCCCTGGATGAACGATCCCGCCCGCGGTTTTCCCGGCGTTCCCGGGGAAAGTTCCCCCATACGACCTAATTAGGGGCCGTACGGGGGCACTCGCTTTACGCCGGGGCGGCGCCCGCGGTCACAGCCGCGGGTCGACCGGCTCCGACTCCAGGGCCAGCACCGCGAACACCGGCTCGTGGACCCGCCACAGCGGCTCGCCGGCCGCCAGCCGGTCCAGGGCCTCCAGTCCGAGTGCGTACTCGCGCAGCGCCAGGGACCGCTTGTGCCCGAGGAACCGCCCGCGCAGCCGCTCCAGCTGCTCCGGACGCGTGTACTCCGGGCCGTAGATGATCCGCAGGTACTCGCGGCCGCGCACCTTGATGCCCGGCTGGACCAGGCGCCCCTTGGCGTCCCGGGCATACGCCTGGAGCGGCTTGACGACCATGCCTTCGCCGCCCGCGGCCGTGAGCTCCAGCCACCAGTCGGTGCCCGCCCGTACGGAGTCCTCGTCGGCCGGGTCGACCAGGATCCGGGCGGTGCGCCGCAGCAGCCCGGTGCCGGCGGCCTCGTCGGCGTCGACCAGCCGGTCGATCCAGAACAGCTGCTCGTCGTGGGGCACCGCGGCCAGCGACCGCCCGGCCGCGGCCAGCAGCTGGAACGGCGCGAACCGTACGCCGTCCAGCCCGTCCGTGGTCCAGCAGTAGCGCCGGTAGGCCTCGGTGAACCGGGCGGTGTCGGCGGCCCGGTCCCGCTGGCGGTCGGCCAGGCCGCCGGTGTCCACGCCGCGGGCGGCGGCCGCGTCCAGGGCGGCGAGGGCGTCCGGGAAGACGGCGCGGGAGGCCGCGCCGACGGCCGCGTACTGGTGGCGCAGCAGGCCGGCGGACTTCAGCGACCAGGGCAGCAGTTCCCCGTCGATCAGCAGCCAGTCGGTGGCGAGCTCCTCCCACAGCCCCGCGGCGGTGACCGCCCGGCGGATCCGGTCGAGGACCTGCTCGGTGGTGGCGGGGTCGGCGAAGAAGGGCCGGCCGGTGCGGGTGTAGACGGAGCCGGTGGCGGCGCCGTCGGTGCCGAAGCGGGTCCGCGCCGCCTCGGCGTCCCGGCAGACCAGGACGGTGGCGCGGGAGCCCATGTGCTTCTCCTCGCAGACCACCTGGGCGATGCCGTCGGCCCGGTACTGGGCGAACGCCTGCGCCGGGTGCTCCAGGAAGGAGCCGTCGGCGGCGGTCGCGGCCGGGGCCATGGTGGGCGGCAGGTACGGCACCAGCCGCGGGTCCACCGCGAAGCGGCTCATGACCTCAAGGGCGGCGGCCGCGTTCTCCTCGCGGACGGCGACGTTGCCCAGGTGGCGGGTCTCCACGGTGCGGCGGCCGTGCACGTCGGCCAGGTCGAGCGGGCGGCCCTCGTGGCCGTCGGGCGCAGCGGCGGCGAGCGGCTTGACCGGCTCGTACCAGACCTTCTCGGCCGGGACGTCGACCAGTTCGCGCTCGGGCCAGCGCAGCGCGGTCATGCGGCCGCCGAACACGGCCCCGGTGTCGAGGCAGATGGTGTTGTTGATCCAGGAGGTGTCCGGGACGGGGGTGTGTCCGTAGACCACGGCCGCCTTGCCGCGGTAGTCCTCGGCCCACGGGTAGCGCACGGGCAGCCCGAACTCGTCGGTCTCGCCGGTGGTCTCCCCGTACAGGGCGTGGGAGCGGACGCGGCCGGAGGTGCGGCCGTGGTACTTCTCGGGCAGCCCGGCGTGGCAGACCACGAGCCGGCCGCCGTCGAGGACGTAGTGGCTGACGAGGCCGGCGATGAACGCGCGGACCTCGGAGACGAACTCCTCGGGCTCGCGGGCCAGCTGCTCGACGGTCTCGGCGAGGCCGTGGGTCAGCTGGACCTTGGAGCCCTTCAGGTAGCGGCTGAGCTTGTTCTCGTGGTTGCCGGGCACGCACAGGGCGTTGCCGGAGGCGACCATGCCCATGACGCGGCGCAGGACGCCCGGGCTGTCCGGGCCGCGGTCGACGAGGTCGCCGACGAACACGGCGGTACGGCCCTCGGGGTGGGCGCCGTCCTCGTAGCCGAGCTTGGCGAGCAGGGTCTCCAGCTCGGAGGAGCAGCCGTGGATGTCGCCGATGATGTCGAAGGGGCCGGTGAGGTGGGTGAGGTCGTTGAAGCGCTTCTCGCGCACGATCTCGACGCTCTCCACCTCCTCGACGGAGCGCAGTACGTGCACCTTGCGGAAGCCCTCGCGCTCCAGGCCGCGCAGCGAGCGGCGCAGCTCGCGGCGGTGGCGCTGGATGACGTGGCGGGGCAGGTGGGCGTGGTCGGGGCGGGCGGCGTTGCGTTCGGCGCAGACCGCCTCGGGCAGGTCGAGGACGATGGCGATGGGCAGCACGTCGTGCTCGCGGGCGAGGCGGACGAGCTGGCGGCGGGCCTCCTGCTGGACGCTGGTGGCGTCGATGACGGTGAGGCGGCCGGCGGCCAGGCGCTTGCCGGCGATGTAGTGCAGGACGTCGAAGGCGTCCTTGCTGGCGCCCTGGTCGTTCTCGTCGTCGCTGACCAGGCCGCGGCAGTGGTCGGAGGAGAGGACCTCGGTCGGCTTGAAGTGCCTGCGGGCGAAGGTGGACTTGCCCGAGCCGGTGGCCCCGACGAGGACGACGAGGGACAGGTCGGTGACGGGCAGCACGCGGTGGGTGCCGGTGGTGCCGGCCGGGGTGGTGTCGGTGGTGGTCATGCCGCCTCGCCCTCCTTCGGGGTGTCGGTGCCGGTGCCGGTGTCGGTGTCGGCCGTGTGGGTGGTGTCGCCGGCGGCCAGGGTGAAGACAGCCATCTGTGTGGGCGGTCCGACCTCGGGGTCCTCGTCCCCGACGGGCACGAACTGCGCGGTGTACCCGTACCGTCCGGCGACGGCGCCCGCCCACTCGCGGAACTCCGCGCGCGTCCACTCGAAGCGGTGGTCGGCGTGCCGGACGTGTCCGGCGGGCAGGCTCTCCCAGCGCACGTTGTACTCCGCGTTCGGGGTGGTCACGAGGACCGTGCGGGGGCGGGCCGAGCCGAACACCGCGTACTCCAGGGCCGGTAGCCGCGGCAGGTCCAGGTGCTCGATGACCTCGCTGAGCACGGCCGCGTCGTAGCCGGCCAGCCGCTTGTCGGTGTAGGCCAGCGACCCCTGCAGCAGCCGCACGCGCTGCGCCTGCTTCTCCCCCATGCGCTCCAGCCGCAGCCGCCGCGCGGCGGTGCCGAGGGCCCGCATGGACACGTCGACGCCGACGATCTCGGTGAAGGAGACGTCCTTCAGCAGCTCCTGCACCAGCTGGCCCTGGCCGCAGCCGAGGTCGAGGACGCGGGCGGCGCCGGCGGAGCGCAGCGCGGCGAGGACGGCCTCGCGGCGCCGCACGGCGAGCGGGACCGGCCGCTCCTCGGTGTCGGTGGTCTCGTCGACGGCGTTGTCGAGCTCCTCGGCCTCGCTGCCGTCGGCCTCGGCGAGGCGGGCCAGTTCCAGGCGCTCCAGGGCGCTCTGGGTGAGCCGCTTGTGCCGGGCCAGGTAGCGGGAGGTGATCAGGGCGTTGTCGGGGTGGGCGGCGAGCCAGCCGTCGCCGGCCCGCAGCAGCTTGTCCACCTCGTCCGGGGCGACCCAGTAGTGCTTGGCGTCGTCGAGCACGGGCAGCAGGACGTACAGCTGGCGCAGCGCGTCGGTGAGCCGCAGCTCGCCCTCCATGACGAGCCGCACGTACCGGGAGTCCCCCCACTCGGGGAACTGCTCGTCGAGCGGGACCGGCTCCGGGCGTACGAGGTCCCAGCCGAGCGGGTCGAACAGCCGGTGCACCAGCTCCGGGCCGCCGCGTGCGGGCAGGGCCGGTATCTCGATCCTCAGCGGGCGGACCCGGTCCACGAGCTCGGGGCGGGCGGCGCACCTGCCGTTCAGCGCACTGCGGAAGACCTTGCCGAGCGCCACGGCGAGCAGCGAGGAGGCCGCATACGGCCGGTCGTTGACGTACTGCGCGAGTGCGGCGTCGGGCGCACCGCCGCAGCCTTTGCCCTGACCGCGCCGCACGAGGGCGACGGGGTCCACCTCCAGCAGCAGCGCCGCCGTGCAGCGCTCGGCCGTGGCCTCGGGGTAGAACACGTGGGCGCTGCCGTGGGAGGTGGCGAACGCCTGCGCCTTCCCCGGGTGCTTGTGCAGCAGAAAGCCCAGGTCAGTCGCCGGGTCCGCGGCGGTGCCGGTGGTGGTGATCGTCAGGAACATGCGCCTGAGTATGTGCTCGCGCCACGGGTCGGACCAACGGGTTTTGTGCACGCGGGCGGGCTCGCGTGCACTGCCGTGGCGGGCCGGCCGCCGGGATCCGGGGCGCAGGGGTGAAGACGTATCCATCATGACAGGTCAGAGGCCGTTTTCGTAGGACGAAGGGCACAGCCGATTGCCCTTGTTTGGGCCCCTGTGCGGCTTTCAGAATCTCCCTCATGAATCCCACGGAGAAGATCAATCACGACGCCGTGCTGCGGGCCCGGGTGGCGCTCCTCGCATCGGGGACCCTGCCGGTCGCCCGGCAGGTCGCCGCCTATCGCGTTCTGGTCCAGGTGAGCCCGTTGGCCTATCTGCCCCTGCTGGCGGTCGCGTTGTTCGGGTACAGCCGTCAGGAGTTCGCCCACCGGCCCGCGATAGCGCTCGCCCTGCGCGCCGAGTCCGTGGCCGCCGCCCGCCGGATGTGCGCGCTGGAGCCCGGGCGGACGCAGCTGCTCCTCACCTCGCTGGTCCACTACCGCGAACAGCTGGCCGTGGCGGGGCGGCCCGAGGAACTCGCCGCCGTCGAGGCGGAGATGACCGCCCTCGTCGCGTCGGGCGCCGGGGTGCTCGGCGAACGCTGGGACCTCGGGGGCGTGTAGCGGGCTCCGACAGCCCGGGGGATCGGGCCGCGGTCACCGCCCGGCGGCCAGTGCGGCGATCCGGTCGGGGCCGATGCGGCAGCAGCCGCCGATGAGGCGGGCGCCGGTGCGCTGCCAGGCGGCGGTGGGCCACGGCGCGGGGGCGGGCGGGTACCGCCAGGTGCCGGTGGCCCCGTCCCACACGGAGCCGTCGTTGGGGTAGGCCAGCAGCGGCTTTCCGGTGACGGAGGCGGCGGCCTCCAGTGCGGGCAGCACGTCCTGGGGGTCGCAGCAGTTGACGCCGACCGCGATGACCTGCGGGGACTCGGCGGCGAGGGCGAAGGCCTCGGCGAGGGGGCCGCCCGCGCGGGTCCGGCCGGCGGCGACGGTGTAGCTGATCCAGGCGGTGGCCCCGGTCTCGGCGAGGACGGCGGTCAGCGCCCCGGCCTCGTCGGCGTCGGGGATGGTCTCCACCGCCAGCACGTCGGGGCCGGCCTCCAGCAGGGCCTCGATGCGGGGCCGGTGGAAGGCGGCGAGCTCGCGCCGCCCCAGGCCGTACCGGCCGCGGTACTCGGAGCCGTCGGCGAGCACCGCCCCGTACGGGCCGATGGAGGCGGCGACCCACACCCCGTGGTCGGCGGCCTCGGCGACCCGGGCGGCGAGGGCGACGCTGCGGTGCAGCAGGGCGGTGGTCTCGGCGCGGCCGTAGCCGTGGGCGGCGAAGGCCTCGTACCCCACCTGGTAGCTCGCGGTGATCAGCACTTCGGCGCCGGCCCGCGCGTAGGCGGTGTGGGCGGACTCGACCTGGTCCGGCCGCTCGGCGAGCACCCGGCCCGACCAGAGGCCGCCGGACAGGTCGCAGCCCTGGTCGGCGAGCTGGTTGCTGAGCCCGCCGTCCAGGACGACCGTCCGGCGCGAGAGGGCTTCGGCGAGCGGGCCGGACGCACGGGGCACGGGTCCTCCACCTCCCTCAGCCGAGCTGCGACAGGACCTGGGCCGAGATCAGCTCCAGGTGGTCGAGGTCGTCGAGGTCGAGCACTTGGAGGTAGATGCGGGAGCAGCCGATGGCCTCGTAGGCGCCGATCTTGTGGACGACCTCGGCGGGCGAGCCGGCCAGGCCGTTGGCCTTCAGCTCGTCCACCTCGCGGCCGATGGCGGCGGCGCGGCGGGCGACCTCCGCGTCGTCCTTGCCGACGCAGACGACGAGGGCGTTGGAGTAGACGAGGTCGTCGGGCTTGCGGCCGGCCTCCTCGGCGGCCCGGCGCACGCGCCCGAACTGCATCCGGCTGTCGGCGATCGACGCGAACGGCATGTTGAACTCGTCCGCGTACCGGGCGGCGAGGCGCGGGGTGCGCCGGGCGCCGTGGCCGCCGATGAGCACGGGCACCTTGGCCTGGGCGGGCTTGGGCAGGGCGGGCGAGCCCTCCACCCGGTAGTGGGTGCCGGTGTAGTCGAAGGTGGCTCCGGGCTCGGTCGCCCACAGGCCGGTGATGACGGCCAGCTGCTCCTCGAGCCGGGCCATGCGCTCCGCCGGGAAGGGGATGCCGTACGCCTTGTGCTCCTCCTCGAACCAGCCGGCGCCCAAGCCGAGTTCGACGCGCCCGCCCGACATCCGGTCGACCTGTGCGACCTGGATGGCGAGGACCCCGGGCAGGCGGAAGGTGCCCGCGGTCATCAGCGTACCGAGGCGGATCCGCTTGGTCTCGCGGGCCAGCCCGGCGAGGGTGATCCAGGCGTCGGTGGGCCCGGGCAGCCCGTCGCCCGCGCCCATCTTCAGATAGTGGTCGGAGCGGAAGAACGCATCGAACCCGAGTTCCTCGGTGGCCCTGGCCACCGCCAGGAGCGTGTCGTAGTCGGCGCCCTGCTGGGGCTCGGTGAAAATACGGAGGTCCATGCCTTCCATCCTGCCCCTCCCGGGAGCCGCTGCGAGGCGCCCGCGCTCCACCCCGGCAGGGTGAATCTGCGTCAACCCTGCGCCCGCCCCCGGCCCGGCCAGTGACCGGCGCCGGAGGGTGATCGTTGCTCGGACGGAGCCGGACCGCCCGGCCCGCGCGCCGGCGGCCTTTCGCCGGCACGTCCACCGCACCCTTCCGCTTCGGAAGGGCCAGGGCCGAGGAGGCCGCCATGTCCTACGAGTCCGCGCCCGAGCATCCCGGACAGACCGGACAGGCAGCACACGACCACGACCGCCGGGAGACCGCGGCAGCCCCCGCCGGCGGCGCGCCGAAGGGCCTGCTCCAGCAGATGGAAGAGCTGATGGCCGCCCTCAACGCCGACCTGTCGCAGCTCGACGCCGACCTCCAGTCCTCCGCGGACCGCACCCCCGGCACACCGCTGACCCCGGGCAGCCGCACTCCCGAGACCGATCAGCCCGCCCCCCGTTCGCTCTGAGCGGCCCTGAACGATCCCGAACGGCTCTGATCGGGTCCGACCGCTCCGATCGCCCCGATCTCTCCGAGCGGCTCGAACCGCCGGAACGGGCCCGATCGGCCCGATCGAACCCGATCAGGCCTGCCGCTCCGGCCGGTCCGGCCGCGGGTCCCGCCGGGCGCGACGGGGCCGACGCCGGTCGGCCGCCGCCGGGTCAGGCCACGCCCGAGGCCGACCCCCGCTCCCGGATCACGATCCGGCGCAGGATCGCGCGGACCCGGTCACTCGATTCGTCGGCCGCGTCTATGGACTCTATGCACTGCCAGTACAGGCTCTCGTCGTCCGTCCCGCACGCCACCCCGACCAGGGCGATGCCCACCTCGCCGAGCAGCGCCTGAAGCCCGAGCATGGCCTGCCGGACATCCGCGATCCCCGTCAGCTGCACCGCTCTCGGCGGGCCCTCCGGTACGCGGTCCCCCTCGCTCAGGGCGGCTCTGTCGAACACCCCGCAGCCTCTGCCTCCCGCTTCCCCCAGCCCCCGTGCCTCCGATCTCAGCTCCCGCGGTCCGCTGACCGCCAGCCAGTTGCCCATCCCCTGCGTGAGCGCCTGGGTCTGCCAGGCCTCGCCCACGATGTCCATCGCCGCCCCGCTCTGTGCCAGCGCGTGCCGGCCGGCCGCGATGAGCCGTACCGCATCCATATGCCGTCCCCCGTCCGCACGACATCCGCCGTTCTCACTACCCAGAGTGAGGGCAATGAGCCAGTAAAGCCAGGGGTATTCGGAAATCTGTGGACACAAACATGGTTGTGGATGTCGCCGTCACTCCGAAGAGTGACGATCCGAGGTCGGATCCCCCGCCACCGGGAAGCGGAGCTCGTTCCTCTCGATCTTCGCGGCGAGCGCATCCAGCACATCCACCCCCAGGACCTCACAGAATTGCAGCAGATACGCGAGCACGTCGGCGACCTCGTCGGTCACCCGGTGCGCGGTTTCCTCCTTCTCCATGACCGCCGCCGACTGCTCCGGGGTCAGCCACTGGAAGATTTCGACCAGTTCGGCCGCTTCCACGCTCAGCGCCACGGCCAGGTTCTTGGGCGTGTGGTACGGCTCCCAGCCGCGCGCCGCCGCGAAGTCGGCGAGCCGCCGCTGCAGTCGGTGCAGCCGTTCCTCCGGCCCGCCCGGCCGCCCCTCGGGCCCGCCCGACTGCGGCTCCTCGTTCGTCTCGTTCGTCTCGTTCGTCTCGTTCGTCTCGTGCATGTCGTGCGTGCCGTGCGTGTCGCTCATGCCCCCAGGTCTACCACCGTGGCCCCGGGGACCCCGCGGGCGGCCGCCGCGGTCTCCTGCCCGACCGCCGCGACCAGGCGGACGTGGCCGCGGGCGCAGGACAGCAGGGCCAGGCGCAGCAGCTCGGCGTTCTGCCGGCGGTCCATGGCGGCGTCGAAGCCGTCGGCGAGGACCGTGAGCGCCTGCCGGGCGGAGGGGAGTTCGGCCGCGGGGTCCATGGCGAGGACTCCGGGGCCGGTGAGCAGGACCAGCGCCAGCGCGAGGAAGCGGAGCTCGCCGGCGCCGAGCCGGGCCAGCTCGGTCGCGGGCCGGCCGGGGCCGCGGTCCAGCACCGCCGTGACGGGGCCGCCCGCCGGGGCCCGTACGCCGAGGCCGTGCACCGGGCCCGCGCAGGCGGTGCGGGCCGCGGCGGTCAGCAGGGCGTGGCGGGTGCCGCATTCGTGCCGGGTCCGGCGCAGCACGTCGGCCAGGTTGGCGCAGTCGCCGCGCAGCCGGCCCTCCCCCGGCGGGACGGGGTTCCGCATCGCCTCGGGGCGCGGGTCGCAGGCGAACACCGAGCGCAGGGCCACCACGGTCTGCTCGGCGGCGGCGAGGACCTGCCGCTGGGCGGCGGTGGCACCGGCCACGCGGAGCGGGAGCAGGGCGGTGACGAGGCGGTCGTCGGGCATCGCGGCCCGGGTGAGGCCGGCGGAGCCGCCGGCGGGCCAGGCCGCCTGCACCGAGCGGCGGCCCGGGTCGCGCAGTGCGGTCGCGAGCAGGATCTCGCCGCCGGCGGTGAGGCGCTCGCCGGCGATCCGCAGGGCGGGTTCGGCCTGGACGGCGAGGTCGAGGCGGACCGGGCCGGCGGGGCCGTCGACGGTGCAGCCGATGCGGAAGCCGCGCCGCCCCTGCGCGTCGGCGGGGGCCCGCTCGGGGATGCGGGCCGCCGCGTCCGGGAAGGCCTCGGCCAGGGTGGCGCCGGAGCCGAGGGCGGCGAGGGCCCCGTAGGCCGCGAGGGCCTGGGACTTGCCGCTGCCGCTGGGCCCGGCGAAGAGGGCGACGGGGCCGAGCGGGAACACGGCCCCGCGGTGCGCCCCGTACGCGGACAGCCGCAACTCGGTGACGACGGGCCGCTGGTGCGGGCCCTCCTGCCCACCCGCGCCCAGGCTCCCGGCCCCGCCGGCGACGACGGCCCCGACAGCCGTGGCCCCGACGGCGGCGGCCGGCGCGGGGACGGCGGCCGGCGCGGCGGAACGGGGTCCGGCAGGGCGTGGCGGAGGGGCCGCCGGCAACGCGGCGGCCGAAGTGGCGTCCATGCGCCGGACGGTACGGGCCGCCGGGGCCCCGGCGGGCCCGGTGAACCGTTCCGTCGCGGCGACCTTCCTACGATCGGGGGACGGCGGCGGCCGCGATCCCCTCGACCTCGGTCCCGACGGGCGCGAGCAGGAAAACGTTCCGGTCGACCCGGTGCATCCCGCTGCCGAGCCCGAAGACGACTCCGCTGCTGAAGTCGAGGATCCGCTTGGCCACTTCGGTGTCGGCGCCGGTGAGGTCGAGCAGCACCGGGATCTGCGCGATCAGGTACTCGGCCACCTCCCGCGCGTCGGCGAAGACCTGGACCCGGATCACGACGAAGCGCCGCTGTTCCGCAGCCGCCGCTTCGGGGGCCGTGGGGATCGTGCGGTGGTCCACCCGGGAGGGCCACTCGTTGCGACTGCGCAGGGGGACCACCTGCGCGAGCCCCTCCCACTGTTCGTCCGTGACGTCGTACCTGCTCACCGGGCCGCCTCGGCCGTGCGCTTCATGTGCATCCCCCCATCCTCTCGTGTTTCACCCGTTCAGCCCAACAACGACACGAGCGGGCGTCTGGGCACGCGGGGGTGCCGACCCGGAGAGAGATGAGTTAGGTTAGGCATACCTAAGTAGAGCGGTCTGCTGTCGTTTGCCCGTTCGTTCCGTTCGTTCTGGTTCGTTCCGTCCGTCCGACGTCCCTGGAGAGATCCGCATGCGCATGCCCGGTGCCCCCGACACCCCGGCCGCCGTCCGCCGTCCGACCGACGCCGAGCGGGTCCGGTCGGTCCTGGCCGCCGCCCACTCCATGACCGTGGTCACCGACGGGCTCCGCCGCGAGGTCCGCCACCTCGACGGCACCGATCCGCTGGGGCGGCTGCACCTGCACCCCGCCGAGCCGGGCGGGCACGCCGAGCACCGGCACGCGGTGCGGCTGGAGTTCACCGACGTCGCCCCCACCCCCGTACGGGACCGGGTCCGCGCCCGGGTCACGATCCTGGGCCGGCTCCTGACCCCGTACGCGGACGGCACCGTCGATCCGGCCGGCCCCGACGCACCCGCGTCGACCTGCATGGAGTTCGGCCGGGCCGTCCTGGAGACCGCCGAGGGCCGCGCGTACATCGGCCTCGACGAGCTCGAAGCGGCGCGGCCGGACCCACTGGCCCCGTACGAGGCGGGCATGCTCACGCACCTCCTCGACGACCATGCCGAACTCGTCACGCTGCTGCTGCGCCTAGTCGCGCCGCGGCCCGGCGCGGTCCTGGTGCGGGCGCTGCCGCTCACCATGGACCGCTACGGGCTCACCCTCCGCGTGGAGGAGCGGCGCGGGCACCGCGACGTCCGGCTGCCGTTCCCCTCGCCGCTGGACGACGTCGAGCAGTCGGGGGCGCAGATCCAGGCCCTGCTCAGCGCGGCCCGGCGCCGCTCGCACCACAACACCCTTCCCGCCTGAGGGCGTCGGCCCGGCGGAGCCGGGTCCCTTGGGGCTCCGCCCCCAAACCCCGCGCCTCAAACGCCGGCGGGGCCGGAATGCCCCCGCCGTTGGGGCTACTGCGCCGCGTGGCGGTTGGCCGGGCGGGGGAGGCCGTAGTTCTCGCGCAGGGTGGTGCCGGTGTACTCGGTGCGGAACAGGCCGCGGCGCTGCAGGATCGGCACCACGTGGTCGACGAAGTCCGTGAGCCCGGTGGGCAGCACCGGCGCCATGACGTTGAAGCCGTCGGCGGCGCCTTGCGTGAACCACTCCTCGAGCTGGTCGGCGATCTGCTCGGGCGTGCCCGCGTACACCCGGTGGCCGCGGCCCGCGCCGAGGCGGGCGATCAGCTCGCGCAGGCTCAGGCCGTCGCGCCGCGCCAGCTCGGCGACGAGCGTGAAGCGGCTCTTGTTGCCGTTGATGTCCCGTTCCTCGGGGAGGTCCGGCAGCGGGCCGTCGAGCGGGAGCCCGGTCAGGTCGACGCCGAGCATCCCGGACAGCTGGGCGAGCCCGTACTCGGGCACCTGGAGCTCGGTGAGCTGCCGCTCCAGGGCCTTCGCCTCGGCCTCGGTGGAGCCGATGACGGGCGCGATGCCCGGCAGGACGAGCAGGTCGGCCTCGCTGCGGCCGTACCGGGGCAGGCGGGACTTGAGGTCCTTGTAGAAGGTCTGCGCGTCGGCGAGGGTCTGCTGGGCGGTGAAGACGGCCTCCGCGTACTGGGCGGCGAACTCCTTGCCGTCCTCGGAGGAGCCAGCCTGCACCAGGAGCGGGTAGCCCTGCGGAGAGCGGGGCACGTTGAGCGGCCCCGCGACGGCGAAGTGCTCGCCGCGGTGGGCGGCCGGGTGGAGCTTGTCGGTGTCGGCGTAGATGCCGCGCTCCCTGTCCAGGACGATCGCGCCGTCCTCCCAGCTGTCCCACAGCTTGGTGGCCACGTCGAGGAACTCGCGGGCCCGGTCGTAGCGGAGGCTGTGTTCGAGGTGTTCCTCCCGGCCGAAGTTGCGGGCCTCGTCGACGCTGCCGGAGGTGACGATGTTCCAGCCGGCGCGGCCGTTGCTGATGTGGTCGAGCGAGGCGAACTTGCGGGCCAGGTGGAAGGGCTCGTTGAAGGTGGTGGAGACGGTCGCAATGAGCCCGATGTGCTCAGTGACGGCGGCGATCGCGGACAGCAGGGTGAGCGGCTCGAAGCCGCCGAGGGCGTTGTAGCGGGCCTTGCCCCACAGGGCGAGGCCGTCGGCGAAGAAGATCGAGTCGAGCCGCCCGCGCTCGGCGGTACGGGCCAGCTCCTGGAAGTAGCGCAGGTCGGTGACGCGTTCGGGGCTGCTGTCCGGGTGGCGCCAGGCGGCGTCGTGGTGGCCGGCGTTCATCAGGAAGGCGTTGAGGTGGAGCGTCCGGGCTGCGGTCGCGGTCGTGGTCGTGGTCGCGGTCATGGTGGGTTCGTCTCCTCGGGGATCGGCGGCAAGGGGTGCCTGGTGCGCGGCGGCGTCAGGTGGTGGGGATGCGCCAGAGGCTGAGGCGGCGTTCGATCGTGACCAGGAGCTGGTTGAACGCCACGCCGATCGCGGAGATGGTGATGATGCCCGCGTACATCTGGGGGATCGCGAAGTTGAACTGCGAGGCGTTGATCAGGTAGCCGAGTCCCGCCTTGGCGCCGATCATCTCGGCGGCGACGAGGACCAGGATCGAGACGGCCCCGGCCAGCCGGATGCCGGTGAAGACGGCCGGGACGGAGGCCGGCAGGATCACCTTCTGGAACAGCCGCGGCGTGGACAGGTCCACGGAACGCGCCAGTTTGACGAGGGTCGGGTCGACGTTGCCGACGGCGCTGATGGTGTTCAGCAGGATCGGCCAGACGCAGGCGTAGACGACGATCGAGACCTTGGAGGTCTCGCCGATGCCGAGCAGCAGCACGAAGACCGGCAGCAGGGCGAGGGCCGCGGTGTTGCGGAACACCTCCAGCAGCGGGCCGAGCAGGGCCGCGACGGGGCGGTACCAGCCGATGAGCAGGCCGAGGGGGACGGCGACGACGACGGCGATGCCGAAGCCGCCGAAGGAGCGGACGAGGCTGGCCTGGGTGTGCTCGCCGAGTTGGCCGTCGGCCAGCAGCTCCCACCAGGCGGCTGCGACCTCGCTGACCGGCGGGAGGAAGGTGGGGTCGGCGAGCCCGATGCGGGGCGCGGCCTCCCAGAGCGCGAGCAGAGCCAGGACGGCCACCGACCGCCAGAGCACGGCCCGCGCCCACCGGGCGACCGCCCTGAGGGGGCCCCACCTGCGGGGGGCCGCTCTGAGGGCGCCCGGGACGTTCGGCGCGGCCCGGTCTGCCTGCGCGGTGTTGTCGATGTCGTCGGTGCCGTCGGTGGCTGCCGGGTTGGCGGGCGGCAGGTGCGTGCGCTGCACGGACGAGAGCACCCCCGCCCCCGCCTCGGCCCCCGCCTCGGCCCCCGCCTCGGCCCCCGCCTCGGCCTCGGCCTCCAGCGCATCCGGCGGGGCGACAACGGCGGTGTTGTCGGTGTGGGCGGTGTGGGTGGTGTGGGTGGTGTGAGTGGTGGTGCTCATGCGACGACCTCCTCCTTCTCCAGTTGGCGGGCGCGCGCCACTTCGTCGTGCAGCAGGGTCCAGATCTCGTGCCGGTGGCGGGCGAACTCCGGGCTGGAGCGCAGCTCCTCCCCCTGCGCCGCGGCCCCCGCCCCGGCCCCGTCCCCGCGGCTGCCGAGGGAGACCGGGACGACCTCCTTGACCCGGCCGGGGCGGGAGGTCATGACGGCCACCCGCCCGCCGAGGTACACGGCCTCCTCGATGCCGTGCGTGATGAAGACGACGGTCTTGCCGGTGCGCTGCCAGATCCGGCGCAGCTCGTCCTGGAGGGACTCCCGGGTCTGTGCGTCGAGGGCCGCGAACGGCTCGTCCATCAGCAGGACGTCCGGGTCGTACGCCAGCGAGCGCGCGATGGCGACCCGCTGGCGCATGCCGCCCGAGAGCTCGTGCGGGTGGCGGTCCTCGAACCCGGCGAGGCCGACCAGGTCCAGGAACTCCCTGGCCCGCTCCGCGCGCTGTCTGCGCGGGACCCCCGTCGCCTCCAGCCCGAACTCCACGTTGCCGAGCGCCGTCCGCCACGGCAGCAGCGCGTACTGCTGGAAGACGATCCCGCGGTCCGGCCCCGGCCCGGTGACGGGCGCGCCGTCGAGCAGGATCCGGCCCGACGTCGGGCGGGTCAGCCCGGCCAGCAGGTCGAGCAGGGTGGACTTGCCGCAGCCGCTGGGGCCCACGACCACGAGGAACTCCCCCGCCTCGATCTCCAGGTCGATCCCGTCGAGCGCGGTGAACTCCTCCCGCTTCCTGTCCTTGGCCGGGAAGGTCTTCGTCACCGACCGGAACTCGATCTTCGCCATGCCGGTTCAGCCCTTCCCGTAGCCGTTGAACTCGTTCGTGTAGAGGTCGGCCGGCTTCAGCCCGCCCTGCTTGAGCTCGCCGCGGTCGGCGAGCCAGTCCAGCCAGAGCCCGAACTCCTTGTCCTGGATCCGGCCGCCCGTCTCGCCGACCCCGTACGAGCGCCAGTACTGCAGGGTCGCGGTGTCCTCGTTGCGGCCGCGCTTCTTGATGATCTCGGTCATGCGGGCGATGACCTCCTCGCGCGGGGTGCTCCGCGACCATTCGATGGCCTTGGCGACACCGGTGGTGAAGGTGCGGACGGTGTCCGGGTTCTCCTTGATGAACCGCTGGGTCATGACGTACGAGCCGGCGCTGAACCGGCCGAGCAGGTCGTAGTCGGTGAACACGGGGCGTATCCCGCCCGCGGCGAGCGCCTTGTCGCGCAGGACGCCGCCCAGCACGCCCACGTCGATCTGCTTCTGGCGCAGCACCTGCTCGGTGTTGACGGGCGGTACGACGAGGGCCTCGACCTTGGCGGCGTCGGCCTTGGAGATGCCGCCCCGGCTGAGGTAGATGTCCAGGAGGGCCTGGGAGTGCGCGCCCAGGGTGTTCATGCCGACCTTCTTGCCGAGCAGGTCTCGGGCGGAGCGGATCGGGCTGTCCTCCAGCACGTAGTAGCCGCTGTACGCGTACTCGTCGACGCCGTAGTAGGAGATGACGGCCTTGATGGGGGCCTTGCTCGCGGCGAGTTTGACGATGGCGCCGTTGAAGGCGCCGCCGAAGTGGATCTGGCCGGTGGCGGCGGACTGGATGTCCTGGGGTCCGCTGATGGTGTTGCCGACCCACTCCAGCTTCAGGTCGCCGAGGTAGCCGAGGTCGGCGGCCAGTTCGGGGAGGGTGACCGCCCCGACGTTGCCCTGGTACTTGAGCGTGGTGACCTGGCTGCCGGAGGGGCCGGAGCCGCCGCCCGCGGTGGCCGTGCCGCAGCTCACCGCGGCCGCCGAGATGCCGAGAAGGGTCAGGAACTGGCGTCGGGTCGTGGGAGCGAGGACTGCGGACATGGCTGCTGTTCCTTGTCGTTCGTTCGTTCGTTACGGGGCGAGGGCCGGTGCGGGGGCGGCGGCGGCGCGGACGGCGTCGGCGAACTCGTCGACGGCCTGGAAGAGGTCGAGCTCCGCCTCGGGCCTGAGCCGGTCGGGTCCGGAACCGCGCTCGACGGAGGAGTCCAGGACGAACCGCCCGGCGGTGACGTGCCGGGCGCCGAGGGCGGCGAGGACGGGGCGCAGGGCGTAGTCGAGGGTCAGGACGTGGGCGAGGCTGCCGCCGGTGGCGAGGGGCAGGACCGTTTTCCCGGCCAGCCCGTCCTGCGGCAGCACGTCGAGGAAGGCCTTGAGCAGACCGGTGTACGAGGCCTTGTAGACCGGGGTCGCGACGATGACCCCGTCCGCCCCGGCCACCGCCTCCAGGGCCCGCCGCAGCTCGGGCACGCCGCGCCGGGCGGCGAGCAGATCGGCGGCGGGCAGCTCGCTGACGGCGAGGTGGGCGGTGTCGAAGCCGGCGTGGGAGAGCCGGCGCAGCACGTGGTCGGCGACGACGGCGGTACGGGAGTGCGGGGAGGGACTGCCGGTTATGGCGAGCAGGGTGGGCACGGAAAGCTCCTTGATCAGACGGTGGCCGTGGACGCGCCCGACGGGATGCCGAAGGACGGGGCGGGGACGTTCTCCGGGCTCAGCAGCCGCGAGGGCACCCCGTCCGGGCCGACCGGGACGTCGCCGTCGACGGTGACCCGGCGCAGGGTGCGCTCGTGGTCGTCGGAGTCGTCGACGCCGTAGTGCTGGGTGGCGCGGTTGTCCCAGATCGCGACGTCGCCCACCTGCCACTGCCAGCGGACGGTGTTCTCGGGGCTCTCGATGTGCGCCTGGAACAGGTCGACCAGGAGCCGGGAGTCGCGGCCGGTCAGGCCGGCGATGCGCTGGACGAAGTTGCCGAGCAGGAGGGTGCGTTCGCCGGTCTCGGGGTGGACGCGGACCACGGGGTGCTCGGTGAGGAAGGCGGTGGAGGTGAACACCTCGCGGAACTGGGCGAGGGCCTCGGGCAGGGCGTCCGGCTTGAGCGCGGCGTAGTCGTACTCGTTGGAGTGCAGGGCTCGCAGGCCGTCGGCGAGCGCCCGCAGCGGTTCGGGCAGGTTGGCGTAGGCCGTGGCGGTGTTGGCCCAGAGCGTGTTCCCGCCGTACGGGGGGATGGTGACGGCCCTGAGGATCGAGAAGGCGGGGTAGGCGGGCACGAAGGTGACGTCCGTGTGCCACTGGTTGGCGCGGGCGCCGTGGTGGGAGTCGATGCCGAGGGCGTAGCGCCCGTCGGCGGAGGGGACGGTGGGGTGGGCGACGGGCGTGCCGAGGAGTTCGGCGAAGGCCTCGTGGCCGGCCTCGTCGAGGTGCTCCTGGCCGCGGAAGAAGACGACCTTGTGGGCGAGCAGTGCGGCGCGGATCTCGGCGACGGTCCCGGCGGCGAGGTCGCCGCCGAGGCGCACGCCGGAGATCTCGGCGCCGATCCGGCCGCCGATCTTCCTCACGGCGATGGTGGTCTCGGTTTCGGTGGTCGCGGGCTCGGTGGTGGCGGTGGTCATGGTGGACTCCCTGGTCAGGACATGAGCGGATTTATTTCCGCAGCGGAAGAAATGGAGGTGTGGGGTAGCCGGGTCGGCTGCCGCTGCGCGGGGCCTTCTCCCCGCCCCGCCCTTCCCCCGTTCCCCAGGGCTCCGCCCCGGACCCCGCGCCTCAAACGCCGGCGAGGCTGAACGGGCGGACGGGGACGCAGGAGGGGCACGCCCGGTAGGGCGAGCCCGCAGGTGCGGTGGACGAGCGTGGGCGGGCGGAAGAGGCCGTGAGCTTGAGGATCGGCCGCCCGGGATCGGTGGTACCGGGAGGTCGAGCGGTGCCGAGGGGTCGAGTGCCGGCCGGGCGGGCCGGACGGTTGGCCGCTCCGCCAGGCGGGCCGGGCGGTCGGCGGGTCTGCCGAGCAGCCGATCTGCCTAACGGCCGGTCGGCCGAGCAGTCGGTCTGCCGAACAGTCGGTCTGCCGAACAGTCGGTCTGCCGAGTAGCCGGTCTGCCGAGCAGCCGAGCGCAGGACGCGCGGCCGAGGGTGGGACGCGCGGGCGGGGCGGTACGGACTCAGGCGCGGCGCGGGGCCGGACAGCGGCCCGGACACGGACCCGGCGCGGTACAGGAGCAGCCGGGGGTGTGGAGCCGCGAGGCGGAAAGCTCGTTCGCGGACATGGCACGGAGCCTGTCAGCGCCCTCGGCCCCGGTCAAGCCCCGCTCGACCCGGCCGGGCGGAGGCCGGCCGGCCCCCCTCACCCACCACCGGCACCCGCTGCGACCTGCTCTTTTCCGTGCCGCCCGGGCACCCGCGCCGCCACCCGGAACGGCTTGAAACCGTGGCCGGATTTCATGCCCTCGCAACGAGCCCGCCACGCACCGCCCGGGCCGGGCGCCCGTTCCCGTCCGGCATGATCGGTATCCGGATCGGTATCGACCCCGCCCTCAGGAGCCCCCCGTGACCCGGACCGCCGGCGACAGCCGCGCCGACGCCAACGCCGCCGCCGTGCTGCGGACCGTGCTCGCGCACGGGCCCGTCGCGCGCAGCGAGGTCTCGCGGCTGTGCGGGCTGAGCCCGGCCGCCGTGTCCCGGCAGGCGACGGGTCTGCTGCGCGGCGGGCTGCTCCGCGAACTGCACGGCTCCGGCGGCGGGGTGGGCCGGCCGCTGGTGCCGCTCGACCTGAACACCGGCGCCGTGGGCGGGCCGGTGGCGGCCGGGCTGCACATCGGCGTGCCCGCCTCCACCTTCGGCCTGGTCGACCTGCGGGGCCGGCTGCTGGCCCGGCGGTCCTTCTCCCACACCGCAATCCCCCCGGCGGAACTGCCCGCCGCGATCGCCGACCGCCTCGGCGCCTTCCTCGACGAGTTCAACGGCCCCCGAGGCCATCACGGGGCCGGAGGCCCCCACGGCCCGCACCGCCCCCTCCTCGGCGTCGGTGCCGCGCTGGGCGGCTGGGTCCGCCCCGATGACGGCACCGTGGTGCGGCACACCGCCCTCGGCTGGCACGACCAGCCGCTCGGGGCCGTGCTCGAGGCCCGGCTCGGGCTGCCCGTCCGCGTCGACAACCACGCCCGCGCCATCGCCCACGCGGAGATCCTCTTCGGCCGCCCGGAGGCCGGCCGGAGCCTGGTGCACCTGTTCGTCGGCAACGTGGTGGACGCCGCGTTCGGCATCGGGGGAACCGTCCACCGGGGGCCGGGCGCGGCCGCCGGGGACGTCGCGCACCTGCCGGTGCCCGGTTCGCGGACCCCGTGCCCGTGCGGCCGTACCGGCTGCCTCCAGGCCACCGCCTCCGACACCGCGCTCGGCGCCGAGGCCGTACGGCGCGGCATCGTCCCCGACCCGTCCGTGAACCTGCTGGTCGACGCGGCCGCCGTCGGCGACCCGCGCGCCGACCGGCTGCTGCGCGAGCGGGCCCGGGCCGTCGGCCGGGCGGCCGCGCTGCTCCTCGACGTGTTCAACCCGGCCGTCATGGTGGTGACGGAGCTGTCCAGCGTCCTCCACGAGGGCTACCTGGACGAGATCCGCGAGGCGGCGGGCGCCCCGCGCGAGCACCGCATCGTCAGCCCGCACGCCGGACCGGCCGTACTTCCGGGGGCGGCGGCGGCCGTTCTCCTCGACCGGCTGTTCGACGCACCCCTGGACCCGCTCGTCCGTGCCCCCTCCCGTCTCACATGAGAGGGGGAGATCACATGCGGTGCTTATGGTCGTTCACAAGGTGACCCCCCTAGCATTCGAGCCATGACGGTCCTGCCTGATGACGGGCTCTCCCTGGCCGCCGAGTTCCCTGACGCGACGCATGAGCAGTGGCAGCGCCTGGTAGAGGGCGTACTGCGCAAGTCCGGCAAGGACGTATCCGGCGAGGCCGCGGAAGACGCGTTGTCCACGAAGCTCGAGGACGGGCTCATCACCCGCCCGCTGTACACCACGCCCGATACGCCCGCCGACACCGGATTCCCCGGGTTCGCCCCGTTCGTACGGGGCGGCACGCCCGCCGGCGGCTCCGCCTCCGGCTGGGACGTGCGCCAGCGGCACCTCGGCACCGACCCCGCGCGGGTGAACGAGGCCGTCCTCGCCGACCTGGAGAACGGCGTCACCTCCCTGTGGCTGAGCCTGGGCCGGGGCGGGCTGCCCGTCGAGGCCTTGGCGAAGGCCCTGGACGGGGTCTACCTCGACCTCGCACCCCTCGCCCTCGACGCCGGAGCCGAATTCGCGGCCGCCGGTCGCGCCTTGCTGGCCCTGTACGCCGAGCGCGGCGTGGCCCCCGAGGACGCCCGCGCCGTCCTGGGCGCCGACCCGCTGGGCCACGAGGCCCGCACGGGCCGGCCCGCCGGCACCGACGCCGACGCCGACGCCGACAGCGGCCTCGAAGCCGCCGTCGCCCTCGCCCGGGAGGCGGCCGCCCACTGGCCGGGCGTGCGCGCCCTGTCCGTGGACGCCCTGCCGTACCACGAGGCGGGCGGCTCGGCGGCCGAGGAGCTCGGCCTGTCGCTGGCCACCGGCGTCGCCTACCTGCGTGCGCTCACCGGCGCGGGCCTCGGCATCGAAGCCGCCCTCGGCCAGCTGGAGTTCCGCTACGCGGCGACCGCCGACCAGTTCCTGACCATCGCCAAGCTGCGCGCCGCCCGGCTGCTGTGGGCCCGCGTCGCCGAGGCCTGCGGGGCGCCCGCCGCGGGCGCCCAGCGCCAGCACGCCGTCACCTCGCCGGTGATGATGACCCGCCGCGACCCGTGGGTGAACATGCTGCGCACCACCGTCGCCTGCATGGCGGCGGGCGTGGGCGGGGCGGACGCGGTCACCGTGCTCCCCTTCGACCACGAGCTGGGCCTGCCGGACGCGTTCTCGCGCCGCATCGCCCGCAACACCTCCTCCATCCTGCTGGAGGAGTCGCACCTGGCCCGCGTCATCGACCCGGCCGGCGGCTCCTACTACGTGGAGCGGCTCACCTCCGAACTGGCCGAAGCCGCCTGGGAGTTCTTCCAGACCGTCGAGCGGGCCGGCGGCCTGCCCGCCGCCCTGCGCTCGGGCCTGGTCGCCGAGCGGCTCGCCGCCACCTGGGCCGAGCGCTCCGCGAAGCTGGCCAAGCGCCGCGAACCCGTCACCGGTGTGAGCGAGTTCCCGCTGCTGACCGAGCAGCTGCCCGAGCGCGAGGCCGCCCCGGCCGCGCCCTCCGGCGGGCTGCCGCGCGTACGGCGCGACGAGGCGTACGAGGCGCTGCGCGCCCGCAGCGACCGGCACCTGGAGGCCACCGGGGCCCGGCCGCGGATCTTCCTCGCCGCCCTCGGCACGGCCGCCGCGCACACCGCCCGCGCCACCTTCGCCGCGAACCTGTTCCAGGCGGGCGGCATCCAGCCGGTCCACGACCCGGTGTCCGTGGACGCCGCCACGGCCGCCGCCGCGTACGCGGCGAGCGGCGCGGACGGCACGGCCGTGCTGTGCTCCAGCGACGCCCTGTACGAGGAGCAGGCCGAGGCGGTCGCCGCGGCGCTGCGCTCGGCGGGTGCGACGACCGTCTTCCTCGCGGGCAGGCCCGGCACGGCGGCCGGCGCCGTCGACGAGTACGTCTTCGCCGGCTGCGACGCGGTCGCGGTGCTGTCCAACGTCCTCGACCGGATGGGAGTCGCGCAGTGAGCGGCACCGGAAACCCCGGAATCCCCGATTTCTCCGCCCTCCCGCTGCGCGGCGCCGCGGCTGCCGCCTCCGAGGACCAGTGGCGCAGCGCCGTCAAGGAGTCCACCGGCACGGCCGCCGGGGACCTGGTGTGGGAGACGCCCGAGGGCATCGGCGTGCAGCCGCTGTACACCGGGCGGGACCTGGAGGGCCTGGACTTCCTGCAGACGTACCCGGGCGTGGCCCCGTACCTGCGCGGCCCGTACCCGACCATGTACGTCAACCAGCCCTGGACGATCCGCCAGTACGCGGGCTTCTCCACGGCCGAGGAGTCCAACGCCTTCTACCGGCGCAACCTCGCGGCCGGCCAGAAGGGCCTGTCGGTCGCCTTCGACCTGCCGACGCACCGCGGCTACGACAGCGACCACCCGCGCGTCACCGGTGACGTAGGCATGGCGGGCGTGGCGATCGACTCGATCTACGACATGCGCCAGCTGTTCGACGGCATCCCGCTGGACAGGATGTCGGTGTCGATGACGATGAACGGCGCGGTGCTGCCGGTCCTCGCCCTCTACATCGTGGCGGCGGAGGAGCAGGGCGTCTCCCCCGACAAGCTCGCCGGGACCATCCAGAACGACATCCTCAAGGAGTTCATGGTCCGCAACACCTACATCTATCCGCCGAAGCCCTCGATGCGGATCATCTCGGACATCTTCTCCTTCACCTCGCAGAAGATGCCGCGGTACAACTCCATCTCCATCTCCGGCTACCACATCCAGGAGGCCGGGGCCACGGCCGACCTGGAGCTGGCGTACACCCTCGCCGACGGCGTGGAGTACCTGCGGGCCGGGCAGGAAGCGGGCCTGGACGTGGACGCGTTCGCGCCGCGCCTGTCCTTCTTCTGGGCGATCGGCATGAACTTCTTCATGGAGGTCGCCAAGCTGCGCGCGGCGCGCCTGCTGTGGGCGAAGCTGGTCAAGCAGTTCGACCCGAGGAACACCAAGTCGCTGTCGCTGCGCACGCATTCGCAGACCTCCGGCTGGTCGCTGACGGCGCAGGACGTGTTCAACAACGTCACGCGTACGTGCATCGAGGCGATGGCCGCGACCCAGGGCCACACCCAGTCGCTGCACACCAACGCCCTCGACGAGGCCCTCGCGCTGCCGACGGACTTCTCGGCGCGCATCGCCCGCAACACCCAGCTGCTGCTGCAGCAGGAGTCGGGGACCTGCCGGTCGATCGACCCGTGGGGCGGCAGCGCGTACGTCGAGAAGCTGACGTACGACCTGGCGCGGCGGGCCTGGCAGCACATCCAGGAGGTCGAGGCGGCCGGCGGCATGGCGCAGGCCATCGACGCGGGCATCCCGAAGCTGCGCGTGGAGGAGGCCGCGGCCCGTACGCAGGCGCGGATCGACTCCGGGCGCCAGCCGGTGATCGGCGTGAACAAGTACCGCGTCGACAGCGACGAGCAGATCGAGGTCCTGAAGGTCGACAACTCGGCGGTGCGCGCGCAGCAGATCGACAAGCTGCGGCGGCTGCGCGAGGAGCGCGACGAGGCGGTCTGCCAGGACGCGCTGCGGGCGCTGACGAACGCGGCCGAGCGGGGCGCGGGCCGGGACCTGGAGGGCAACCTGCTCGCCCTCGCGGTGGACGCGGCCCGGGCCAAGGCCACCGTCGGTGAGATCTCGGACGCACTGGAGAAGGTGTACGGGCGGCACGCGAGCCAGATCCGTACGATCTCGGGTGTGTACCGCACCGAAGCAGGCGAGTCCCCGTCCGTGGAGCGCACCCGTGCGCTCGTCGACCGGTTCGAGGAGGCGGAGGGCCGCCGTCCGCGCGTGCTCGTCGCCAAGATGGGCCAGGACGGCCACGACCGCGGCCAGAAGGTGATCGCCACGGCCTTCGCCGACCTGGGCTTCGACGTCGACGTCGGCCCGCTGTTCCAGACCCCGGCGGAGGTGGCCCGCCAGGCCGTCGAGGCGGACGTCCACGTGGTGGGCGTGTCGTCGCTGGCGGCCGGCCACCTGACCCTCGTCCCGGCGCTGCGCGAGCAGCTCGCGGAGGAGGGGCGCGAGGACATCATGATCGTGGTGGGCGGGGTGATCCCGCCGGCCGACGTGCCGACGCTGCTGGAGATGGGTGCGGCGGCGGTGTTCCCGCCGGGCACGGTCATCCCGGACGCGGCCCACGACCTGGTGACGCGGCTGGCCGCGGATCTGGGCCACGAGCTGTAGGCGGGGGCCGGTGCCGAAGATCGACATCGAGGCCTATGCGAAGGGGGTGCTCGACGGCAAGCGCGCGTTCATCGCGCGCGCGATCACGCTCGTCGAGTCCACCCTGCCCGCGCACCGGTCGCTGGCGCAGACGCTGCTGACGGAGCTGCTCCCGCACGCGGGGCGGGCCCGGCGCATCGGGATCAGCGGGGTGCCGGGCGTGGGCAAGTCCACGTTCATCGACGCGTTCGGCACCATGCTGACCGGGCTGGGGCACCGGGTGGCGGTCCTCGCCGTGGACCCGTCCTCGACCCGTACGGGCGGCTCCATCCTCGGCGACAAGACGCGGATGGAGCGGCTGTCGGTGGACCCGGCCGCGTTCGTACGCCCCTCGCCGTCGGCGGGGACGCTGGGCGGGGTCGCCAAGGCCACCCGCGAGTCGATGATCGTGATGGAGGCGGCGGGCTACGACGTCGTCCTCGTCGAGACCGTCGGCGTCGGGCAGTCGGAGACGACCGTGGCCGGGATGGTGGACTCCTTCCTGCTGCTGTCCCTGGCCCGTACGGGCGACCAGCTCCAGGGCATCAAGAAGGGCGTCCTGGAACTGGCGGACGTCCTGGCCGTGAACAAGGCCGACGGCCCGCACGAGCGCGACGCCAAGGCCGCCGCCCGCGAACTGTCGGGTGCGCTGCGGCTGATGCACCCGGTGGACGCCGCGTGGACGCCGCCGGTGCTGACGTGCAGCGCGCGGGAGTCCAGCGGGCTGGACGAGGTGTGGAACCGCCTGGAGCAGCACCGGCGGCTGCTGGAGGCGGGGGGCCGGCTGGCGGCGAAGCGGGCTGCGCAGCAGGTGGAGTGGACCTGGTCGATGGTCCGCGACGAGCTGCTGGAGCGGCTGCGGGCGGATCCGGCGGTACGGGACCTGGCCCCGGCCCTGGAGGCCCGGGTCAGGGAGGGCTCCCTGACCCCGACGCTGGCGGCGGACCACATACTGGCCGCGTTCGGCCGGGCGTAGCGGAACCCCCGGCCGGGGTGGCCTTGCGCCGCTCCGGCCGGGCCTTCCGGCGGGCCCGGCCGGCGGCCTTTGTGCCGCTGCGCGGAGCCGTTCCCCACCCCGCCCCTTCCCGAAACCGGGACTCCGCCCCGGACCCCATTCGCCTCAAACGCCGGCGGGGCTGGGATGCCGCCGGCGGGGTTGGGATGGCGCCGGCGGGGCTGGGATGGCGCCGGCGGGGCTGGGA